>NZ_JAAGPE010000289.1:0-11321 GCF_017104605.1 Burkholderia sp. Ac-20384
TGCACCCGCCGGCTCGGCGGCCAGTTCCGCGACGATCAGCCGCGCGCGCGGCAGGCTCGGCCACCACGCAATCCGTTCGACCGGCATCAACGGCAGTGCATGCGCGGCCGCGAGCGCCGGCAGGCACGCGGCCAGCTCATCGCAGCACACCCGCTCGATCGCGCCGACGAACGCGAGCGTCACATGCAGTTGCGCGGGCAGCGGACGCCGCGCACCGCGGGTCACCGGCAACGCGTGCAGCGCGTCGCGCGATGCCGCATCGGGCATCAGCGCAACGAACACGCGCAGCCGGTCGCCGTTCATGACTCGCTCGCCACCGCGCGCGGCACCCGCGCCGGATCAGTCGCGGCCGGACGTTGCGGCAGCGGGCCATGCTCGCCCCACACGTCGGTCGGCAGCACGTTCGCGAGCTCCGGAATCGTGTTGCGCGTGAACACCGGATCGGCCACGCCTTCCGCGCGCTGGCGGCGATAGTCGTGCCAGGCCGCGTGCGCATACTTGCCGAGCGCGAGGATCGCGATCAGGTTGATGATCGCCATCAGCCCCATGCTCGTATCGGCCATCGCCCACACGAGCGGCAGTTGCCCGACGCTGCCGAACATCACCATCGCGAGCACCGCGACCCGGAACAGCGGCAGCATGCCGCGCCGCTTCGTGATGAATTCGACGTTGCCTTCCGCATACGCGTAGTTGCCGATCACCGACGAGTACGCGAAGAAGAAGATTGCGAACGCCATGTAGATGCCGCCCCACTCGCCGACGTGGCTCGCGATCGAGCGCTGCGTGAGCGCCGCGCCTTCCATGCCGGTGCCCAGCTCGTACTGGCCCGACAGCAGGATCACGAAGGCGGTCGCGCTGCAGATCACGACCGTGTCGACGAACACGCCGAGCATCTGGATCAGCCCCTGCACGACCGGATGCCGCGTGCTGGCGGTCGCCGCCGCGTTCGGCGCGCTGCCCATGCCGGCCTCGTTCGAGAACAGCCCGCGCTTCACGCCCATCGCGACTGCCTGGCTGACCGCATAGCCCGTCAGGCCACCCGCCGCCTGTTCGAGACCGAACGCGCTCTTCACGATCAGCGCGATCACGCCCGGCACCAGCGCGATATGCGTCGCGACCGCATAGACGGCGAGCGCGAGGTAACCGATTGCCATCAGCGGCACGATCACCTGCGCTACCGCCGCGATCCGGCGAATCCCGCCGAAGATGATCGGCGCGGTCAGCAGCACGAGCCCGAGACCGACCGTCGCGCGGCTCCAGCCGAACGACGTGTCGAACGCATCGGCGATCGCATTGGCCTGCACCGCATTGAACACGAAGCCGAACGCGAGGATCAGCGACAGCGAGAACAGCACGCCGAAGCCGCGCGAGCGCAGGCCCGTCTGGATGTAGTACGCCGGGCCGCCGCGATAGCTGCCGTCCGGGTGCGACACCTTGAAGATCTGCGCGAGCGTCGCCTCGACGAACGCGGACGACATCCCGACGAGCGCCGTCATCCACATCCAGAAGATCGCACCCGGCCCGCCGACCGTCAGCGCGACCGCGACGCCGGCGATGTTGCCGGTACCGACGCGGCTCGCGAGCCCGGTCGCGAACGCCTGGAACGACGAGATGCTGCCCGGCTCGCCCTTGCTGCCGACCAGCTTCACGCTGAGGAACAGCGCCTTCAACTGGATCATCCGGAACCGCAGCGTGAACCACGCGCCCACGCCGAGCAGCAGCGCGATCAGCACGTAATTCCACAACACGCCGTTGACGGCGTCGATCAGCCCTTGCACGAGTGCTTCCATCCAGAATCCTTGTAAATAGGGTCAGTCACATGTGATGGCCGCTCGTTTCACGGCCGGAGGGGCGACATGATATGACAATTTGCAAGGATCATTACAAAACGAAAGATTTGAGATGGCGGGAAATTACGGCCGGATGTGATCAGATTAGGCGGCGCTTCGCGAAAATGCGGGAGCGTCAGGATCGTGACGCCGCGGCACCGGACCGTGTCGTGGTGCGTTCGGCACGGCAGCCGGCGCACCGAAACGCCGGCCGGACGCCCGATACGGAACGCGCGCGCATCACCGAATCGCGCGCGCAAAAAAAAACCGGGCGCCCTTTCGGACGCCCGGTTTCGACGACGGTTACCGACCCGCGCTTATCGCGGCAGGTTCGAATGCCCCATCAGGTACGCATCGACCGAGCGCGCGCACTGGCGGCCTTCGCGGATCGCCCACACCACGAGCGACTGGCCGCGGCGCATGTCGCCCGCCGCGAACACCTTGTCGACCGACGTGTAGTACGAACGATCGCCTTCGGTCGCCGCACGCGCATTGCCGCGCGCATCCTTCGCGACGCCGAATGCCTCGAGCACGGGTGCCGCCGGCTGCGTGAAGCCCATCGCGAGCAGCACGAGGTCGGCCTTCATTTCGAACTCGGAGCCCGGCACTTCCTGCATCTTGCCGTCCTTCCACTCGACGCGCACCGCGATCAGCTTCTCGACCTTGCCGTTCTTGCCTTCGAGACGCTTCGTCGCGACTGCCCAGTCGCGCTCGCAACCTTCGTCATGCGACGACGACGTGCGCAGCTTGATCGGCCAGTACGGCCACACGAGCGGCTTGTTTTCCTCTTCCGGCGGCTGCGGCAGCAACTCAAACTGCGTGACCTGCTTCGCACCGTGACGGTTCGACGTGCCGACGCAGTCCGAACCGGTGTCGCCACCGCCGATCACGATCACGTGCTTGCCCTTCGCGAGCAGCTGGTCGACGAGCTTGTCGCCCGCGTTCACGCGGTTCTGCTGCGGCAGGAAGTCCATCGCATAGTGAACGCCCGCGAGTTCGCGGCCCGGCACCGGCAGGTCGCGCGGCGTTTCCGAACCGCCCGCGATCACGACCGCGTCGAATTCTTCCTTCAGCGTCTCCGGCGAGATGGTCTCCTTCGCGAGGCTGCCGATCGACTCGGGCAGCGGATCCTTGCCGATGAACACGCTGGTGCGGAACGTCACGCCTTCCGCTTCCATCTGGCGCATGCGGCGGTCGATCAGCCACTTCTCGAGCTTGAAGTCGGGAATCCCGTAACGCAGCAGGCCGCCGACACGGTCGTTCTTCTCGAACACCGTCACGTCGTGGCCCGCGCGCGCGAGCTGCTGCGCGGCGGCGAGGCCCGCGGGGCCCGAGCCGACGACCGCGACCTTCTTGCCCGTCTTGTGCTCGGCCGGCAGCGGCTTCACCCAGCCTTCCGCCCAGGCCTTGTCGATGATCGCGTGCTCGATCGACTTGATGCCGACCGGGTCGTTGTTGATCCCGAGCGTACAGGCTGCTTCGCACGGCGCCGGGCAGATGCGGCCCGTGAATTCCGGGAAGTTGTTGGTCGAATGCAGGACTTCGATCGCCTGCTGCCAGTCCTGGCGGTAAACGAGATCGTTGAAGTCCGGAATGATGTTGTTGACCGGGCAGCCGTTGTTGCAGAACGGGATGCCGCAATCCATGCAGCGCGCGCCCTGGACCTTCGCGTCCGCGTCGGTCAGTGCCGCGACGAATTCCTTGTAGTGCTTCACGCGCGTGAGCGGTGCTTCGTACGCCTCGTGGCGGCGTTCGAACTCCAGAAAACCGGTTGCCTTGCCCATAAGGTGCTCTTCTGTTCGGTGTATCGGGTGGGGGAGCCGCGCGCGGCAGTCATGCGCGCGCGGCATTCGCTATGTCGTTCGTCGCTCAGGCGGCCAGTTCTTCCTTCGCCGCCTTCTTCGCACCGATCTCGCCCAGCGCGCGCTTGTATTCGTGCGGGAACACCTTCACGAACTGGCGGCGCGCCGCGTCCCAGTTTTCCAGCAGCGACTTCGCGCGCGGCGAACCCGTGAACTGGAAATGACGCTCGACGAGCCCCTTGAGCAGCGCTTCGTCCGTCGTGCCCGCATGCCAGAGCGCGCGGTCGACCGTGCGCTCCTGCTCGGCCTGCTGCAGCACCGGCTCGAGCGCGACCATCGACTTGTTGCACTTCGCCGCGAACGTGCCTTCCGGATCGTAGATGTACGCGAGACCGCCCGACATGCCGGCCGCGAAGTTGCGCCCGGTTTCGCCGAGCACGACGACCGTACCGCCCGTCATGTATTCGCAACCATGGTCGCCCGTGCCTTCGACGACCGCCGTCGCACCCGAGTTGCGCACGCAGAAGCGCTCGCCCGCGACGCCGCGGAAGAACGATTCGCCTTCGATCGCGCCGTACATCACCGTGTTGCCGCAGATGATGTTTTCCTCGGACTTGCCGCGGAAGTCGTTGGTCGGACGGATGATGATCCGGCCGCCCGACAGGCCCTTGCCGACGTAGTCGTTGCCGTCGCCGACGAGGTCGAGCGTCACGCCCTTCGCGAGGAACGCGCCGAAGCTCTGGCCGGCCGTGCCCTTCAGCTGGATGTGCACCGCGTCGTCGGCCAGGCCGTCGTGGCCGTGCTTCTTCGCGATCACGCCCGACAGCATCGCGCCGACCGTCCGGTTCACGTTGCGCACCGGCTGGATGAACGACACATGCTCGCCGTTCTCGATCGCGGCCTTCGCCTTCTCGATCAGCACGTGGTCGAGCGCGCGCTCGAGGCCGTGATCCTGCACGTCGACGTGACGCGGCGCGACGTCCTCGCATTCTTCCGGCTGGTAGAACACGCGCGAGAAGTCGAGGCCCTTCGCCTTCCAGTGCTCGATGCCCTTGCGGGTGTCGAGCAGGTCGGCACGGCCGATCAGGTCGTCGAACTTCGCGACGCCGAGCTGCGCCATGATCTCGCGCACTTCCTCGGCGACGAAGAAGAAGTAGTTCACGACGTGCTCGGGCTGGCCCTTGAACTTCGCACGCAGCACCGGATCCTGCGTCGCGACGCCGACCGGGCACGTGTTCAGGTGGCACTTGCGCATCATGATGCAGCCTTCGACGACGAGCGGTGCCGTCGCGAAGCCGAATTCGTCCGCGCCGAGCAGCGCACCGATCACGACGTCGCGGCCCGTCTTCATCTGGCCGTCGGCCTGCACGCGGATGCGGCCGCGCAGGCGGTTCAGCACCAGCGTCTGCTGCGTTTCGGCCAGGCCGAGTTCCCACGGCGTGCCCGCATGCTTGACCGACGACAGCGGCGATGCACCCGTGCCGCCGTCATGGCCGGCGATCACGACGTGATCGGCCTTCGCCTTCGCGACGCCGGCCGCGACCGTGCCGACGCCCACTTCCGACACGAGCTTCACGGAGATGCTCGAGCTCGGGTTCACGTTCTTCAGGTCGTGGATCAGCTGCGCCAGATCCTCGATCGAGTAGATGTCGTGGTGCGGCGGCGGCGAGATCAGGCCGACACCCGGCACCGAGTAACGCAGCTTGCCGATGTATTCGGACACCTTGTGGCCCGGCAGCTGGCCGCCTTCACCCGGCTTCGCACCCTGCGCCATCTTGATCTGGATCTGGTCGGCCGACGCGAGGTACTCGGCGGTGACGCCGAAGCGGCCCGACGCGACCTGCTTGATCTTCGAGCGCAGCGAATCGCCGTCCTGCAGCGGAATGTCGCTGACGATCTCGTCGCCGATCACCGACTTCAGCGTCTCGCCGGCCTTGATCGGAATGCCGCGCAGTTCGTTGCGGTAGCGCTTCTGGTCCTCGCCGCCTTCGCCGGTGTTCGACTTGCCGCCGATCCGGTTCATCGCGACCGCGAGGGTTGCGTGCGCTTCCGTGCTGATCGAACCGAGCGACATCGCGCCCGTCGCGAAGCGCTTGACGATGTCCTTCGCCGATTCGACGTCGTCGATCGGGATCGCCTTGGTCGGCTCGACCTTGAACTCGAACAGGCCGCGGAACGTCATGTGACGCTTGGTCTGATCGTTGATCAGGTGCGCGTATTCCTTGTACGTCTGGTACGAGTTGCTGCGCGTCGCGTGCTGCAGCTTCGCGATCGAATCCGGCGTCCACATGTGGTCTTCGCCGCGCACGCGGTACGCGTACTCGCCGCCCGCGTCGAGCATGTCGCGCAGGACCGGGTTGTCGCCGAACGCATCGCGGTGCAGGCGGATCGCCTCTTCCGCGACTTCGAACAGGCCGATACCGCCGACCTTCGACGCGGTGCCCTTGAAGTACTTCTCGACCAGGTCGCTCGACAGGCCGAGCGCTTCGAAGATCTGCGCACCCGTGTACGACATGTACGTCGAGATGCCCATCTTCGACATCACCTTCTGCAGGCCCTTGCCGACCGCCTTCGTGAAGTTGTAGACGGCCTTCTCCGGCGACAGGTCGCCCGGCAGCCCTTCGGCCATCTTCGCGAGCGTTTCCATCGCGAGGTACGGGTGCACGGCTTCCGCGCCGTAGCCCGCGAGCAGCGCGAAGTGATGCGTTTCACGCGCGGAGCCCGTCTCGACGACGAGGCCCGTGCTCGTGCGCAGCCCTTGCTGGACGAGGTGCGAGTGGATCGCCGACGTGGCGAGCAGCGCCGGAATCGCGACATGCTCGGCGTCCGTCTTGCGGTCCGACACGATCAGCATGTTGTAGCCCGACTTCACCGCGTCGACGGCTTCCGCGCACAGCGACGCGAGGCGCGCCTCGATGCCTTCCTTGCCCCAGGCGACCGGGTAGCAGATGTTCAGCTCGTAGGCGCTGAACTTGCCGCCCGTGTACTGGTCGATCGCGCGGATCTTCGCGATGTCCTTGAAGTCGAGCACCGGCTGCGACACTTCGAGACGCATCGGCGGGTTGATGTTGTTCGTGTCGAGCAGGTTCGGCTTCGGGCCGATGAACGACACGAGCGACATGACCATGTTCTCGCGGATCGGGTCGATCGGCGGGTTCGTGACCTGAGCGAACAGCTGCTTGAAGTAGTGATAGAGCGTCTTGTTCTTGTTCGACATCACCGCGAGCGGCGAGTCGTTGCCCATCGAACCGACGGCTTCTTCACCCTGCTGCGCCATCGGCGCCATCAGGAACTTCAGGTCTTCCTGCGTGTAGCCGAACGCCTGCTGGCGGTCGAGCAGCGCGGCGCCCTGCGTGCGGCCGGCCGCGACTTCCTCGGCCTTCGGCTCGATCTCGTCGAGCTTGATGCGCACAGCGTCGATCCAGCTCTTGTACGGCTTCGCGTTCGCGAGGTTGTCCTTCAGTTCCTTGTCGTCGATGATGCGGCCGTGTTCCATGTCGATCAGGAACATCTTGCCCGGCTGCAGGCGCCACTTCTTGACGATCTTCGATTCGGGGATCGGCAGCGTGCCGGCTTCCGACGCCATGATGACGAGGTCGTCGTCGGTGACGATGTAGCGCGCCGGGCGCAGGCCGTTACGGTCGAGCGTCGCGCCGATCTGGCGGCCGTCGGTGAACGCGATCGCGGCCGGGCCGTCCCACGGCTCCATCATCGCGGCGTGGTATTCGTAGAACGCGCGGCGGTTCTCGTCCATCAGCGTGTGCTGTTCCCACGCTTCCGGGATCATCATCATCACCGCATGCACGAGCGGATAGCCGGCCATCACCAGCAGTTCGAGACAGTTGTCGAACGACGCCGTATCCGACTGGCCCGGGTAGATCAGCGGCCACAGCTTCGGCAGATCGTCGGCGAGCACGTGCGACGCGATCGCGCCGGTACGCGCGTTCAGCCAGTTCACGTTGCCCTTCACGGTGTTGATCTCGCCGTTGTGCGCGATCATCCGGTACGGGTGAGCCAGTTCCCACGCCGGGAACGTGTTGGTCGAGAAGCGCTGGTGCACGAGCGCGAGCGCCGACACGACACGCGTGTCCTGCAGGTCGCGGTAATACACGCCGACCTGGCCCGCGAGCAGCAGCCCCTTGTAGACGATCGTGCGCGCCGACATCGACGGCACGAAGTATTCCTTGCCGTGCTTGAGCTTCAGCGCCTGGATGCGGTGGCTCGCCGTCTTGCGGATCACGTACAGCTTCCGCTCGAGCGCGTCCGTCACCATGATGTCCTTGCCGCGGCCGATGAAGATCTGGCGGATCAGCGGCTCGCTCGCCTTCACGGTCGGCGAAATCGGCATCGCATGGTCGACCGGCACGTCGCGCCAGCCGAGCACGACCTGGCCTTCGGCCTTCACCGTCCGCTCGAGCTCCTGCTCGCACGCGAGACGCGATGCGTTTTCCTTCGGCAGGAAGATCATGCCGACCCCATATTCACCCGCCGGCGGCAGATTCACGCCCTGCTTCGCCATTTCCTCGCGATAGAACGCGTCCGGGATCTGGATCAGGATGCCAGCGCCGTCGCCCATCAGCGGATCGGCGCCGACCGCGCCACGGTGATCGAGGTTCTCGAGGATCTTCAGACCCTGCTGAATGATCTCGTGGCTCTTCTTGCCCTTGATGTGAGCGACGAAGCCGACGCCACAGGCGTCGTGTTCGTTTTGCGGGTCATACAGACCTTGTGCGGCGGGCACCGCGGCGAGCGGCTGCTGGTGGTCGTTCATGGGGACACCGTCGTAAAGGGGGCCTGGAGGCCGTTGAACCATTTTCTTGTTGCCGTCGATCCCGCTCCCGACGGGAGACGGCACGGCCGACAGTGGGTGGGCATGCTTCGCCCGGGCCACCGGAATTCGGAATATACGCGACGAATCAAAGGAATAGCAACAAAAACCGCTTGATAGAACCCCAATTAAATGGATGCCTCGATCTGGTGCTGTTTTATTGGGGCCGTATCGCTTTGGTGCAAAAAGAAGCGGCGCCCGCAGCGCCGCCTCCTGAACCGCCGTTCCTGCGTTACTGCTGGATCGGCGGCGTGTTTTCACGCACCTTTCTGGGGCGTCCGCGCGGCAGCGGCGATACGCGCCGGTTCGCGGTACGCGCCGCCCACTCGCGATAATTCTCGCCGCCGAGCACCCAGCCCTTCAACGTCGCCTGCTGCAGCTGGTCGGCCTGCCGCTCGTCGAGCGGCTGCTCGCACAGCTCCTTGTACGCGCGCTGGCGGTCGAACGGCGTGTTGCCGAGCGCCCAGTAGAGCGGATGGTCGGTGATCAGGCTGTCGACGGTGAGCCCGACGTGGTGCCGGTAGCTCGACCAGCGATAGGCTTCGGGCGTCGCGACGAGCTGCGCGCGCACCGGGCTCATCTCGACCACGCGGCTCGCGAGCAGGAAATAGCGCTCGCCTTCGATCACGGTCGCGCGATAGCGGCCTTCCCACAGGGTGCCGCGCCGCGAATAGCGCCGGTTGAAATGCGCGACGTAGCGGCGACCGACCGCCTGCATCGCTTTCGGCAGGCTCGCTTCGTCGCTCGGCGTCACGAGCAGTTGCACCTGGCGCGGCAGCAGCACGTAGGCATGCACCGACAGGTGATGATCGCGTGCGGCGGCCTTCAGGCAATCGATGAAGAGTTCGTAGTCCTGGTCGTCGACGAACGCGGGTTGCTGATCCAGGCCGCGCAGTATCACGTGCTGCGGCTGGTCGGGAACGTAGAGTCGTGCTAACCGTGCCATGCTGAATGTCCGTTTGAACGCGTTAGGAAATACCCGGGGGTCCGAAAGTGCGCACCTGCGTAGAATGCCTGTCCCCGCTAGGCGCGAAAGCGTACGGTCGTACGAATCCTAGGGAGAAAACTCTAACTTACGAGCTTGTTTGGTTTTAAACGCAGTCGTCATAATGAGCACGCCTTTGATCGGAGGAGACACAATGAAACGAAAACTGGCCATTACGGGGGCCGCAGCGCTCGCATTCGCTTTCGCGGGCGGTACGGCACATGCACAATCCGCAGGTGATTTCTACGTCAGCACCGGCTGGCTGCACCTTGCGCCGCAGGACAGCAGCGACCCGCTGTTCCTCTACGGCGTCGGCGGCACGCCCATCAACCAATCGGTGCCCAACACCGGCGCCGGCATCAGCGACGCCGACACGCTTGCGCTGGCGACCGGTTACTTCGTGACCGACCACATCGCCACGGAGTTCATCGCCGGCATTCCGCCGAAGTTCGACATCACCGGCAAGGGCCAGTTCTCGAATTTTGGTACGCTTGGCCGCGCGTACCAGTGGAGCCCCGCGCTCCTCCTCAAGTACTACTTCAACGACGCCAACGCGAAGTTCCGTCCGTATGTCGGCGTCGGCGCGACGTATATCTGGTTCACCGGCGCGAAGATCACGAACAGCGCGTTCGAGAACGGCGTGCTCGGCGGCCCGACCAGCGCGCAGACCAGCAACCAGTGGGCGCCCGTGTTCAACGCCGGCTTCACGTACAACTTCACGAAGCACTGGTTCGCCGGCTTCTCGATGTCGTACATCCCGGTCAGCGTGACCGCGACCTTCACGACGGCCCGCCGCACGCCGGTCGGTACGCTGACGGAAACGTCGAAGGCTCACATCTCGCTGAACCCGATCGTGACGTACCTGAACGTCGGCTACCGCTTCTAAGCGTAGTCGAATATTTGGGGAATGGTTAATCCTGCTGCAATTTGTAGCGGATTTTTCCTGACGTAACGTCTCCACGATGCGAAACGCCCCGGCGGGAATCCCGTCGGGGCGTCGTTTTTTCGCGTCAGTTACGTTCCCGACACGGGTTTCGGCGGCCGTCGGTGCGGCCGTCAGGGGATGGCGATATCGTCCAGCGCAGCCGGGCCGATCAGGTCGATCCGGTCCGTGCAGACCGCATCGACACCCCAGCGCGCGAGTTCGCGTGCCCGTTCGAGGTCGTTTACCGTGTAAACCAGGATGCGCAGCCCGGCCGTCTTGATCGCGCGCACGAGCGGTTCGTCGAGCTGTTTGTGGTCTGCATGCAACGAAACGCAGCCGAGCGCGCCGACGACTTGCGCATGCCAGTCGTCCGGCACGGCCTCGTAGAGCATCCCGCGCGGCAGCGCCGGCATCGTCGCGCGCGCCTGTTGCAGTGCATCGAACGAGAACGACGACAGGAGCGGCGGAACCGCGGCATCACGCCAGTACGCGGCCGCGTCGGCCGCCACGCGCTGCCCCGTCTCGCGCTCGCGCCCCGGGCACGGCTTGATCTCGACATTCGCGGCCAGCCCGTGGGCGATGCAGCGCGCCGCCGCGGCCTCGAGCGTCGGCATCCGCTCGCCCGCGAAGCGCGCATCGCGCCACGCGCCCGCATCGAGTGCGGCCAGCGCGTCGTAACGCATGCCCGCCGCCACGCCGTGACCGTTCGACGTGCGGTCGACCGTGTCGTCGTGCAGCAGGAACGTCACGTCGTCGGCCGACAGCTTTGCATCGAACTCGACCATCCGGTGGCCACGGCGCGCGCCCTCGTCGAGCGCGGCGAGCGTGTTCTCCGGCGCGAGCGTGCCGCCGCCGCGATGGGCGACGACGCGCGGATAGGGCCAGTCGGTACGGGTTGTCATCGTCGGTGTCTCGGCAGGTGCAGCAGGTTCAGCCGGCACGCTTGCCGGTC
>NZ_JAAGPE010000290.1:0-234 GCF_017104605.1 Burkholderia sp. Ac-20384
TCAAAAAAAAAAAAACATAAGTAGCGAGAGACGGAGGAAACTACCAAAAAAAACAGACGGGATGATCACGAGGAACAGCACAAAAGTGAACAGAACCAAGTAACACGGACGACACGGAAAGTGCGAACGACATGCATACACGAGCAGCTCAAGGAAGAACATGAGCTACAAATAGAAACACACGCATAAAGCAATATGCACTGACTGAGAGTCACACAGCAGGTAGAAGCCAAC
>NZ_JAAGPE010000291.1:0-11118 GCF_017104605.1 Burkholderia sp. Ac-20384
TTTCCGGATGCGTTCGGCCGGCGTGATGATGTCGGTCAGGCGGATACCGAACTTGTCGTTGACGACCACGACTTCGCCCTGCGCGATCAGGCAGCCGTTCACGAGCACGTCCATCGGCTCGCCGGCCATGCCGTCCAGCTCGACGACCGAACCCTGCGCGAGCTGCAGCAGGTTGCGGATCGCGATCTTCGTGCGGCCGAGCTCCACGGTCATCTTGACCGGGATGTCGAGGATCATCTCGATGTCGTTGTGCGTCGAGCTTGCCGCGGCCTTCGACAGCGGCTGGAACACGCCGGCGCCCGTCGCGCCCGCCTGCACCGGCTGCTGGTTCTGCTCGGCGAGCGCGGCCGCCCAGTCGTCCATGCCCGGATCTTCTTCCGCCGCGGCCGGTGCCGCCTGCGCGGCGGCGGCCGATGCCGCGAGGGCCGCGTCGGCCATCGCTTGTGCGTCGTCCTCGGGCGTCTGGTTCAGCTCACTCATATCCACCTTCCTTCATCGAATCGCCCGCGCTGATCATCTTCTGCACGCGCAACGCATATTGACCATTGAAAATTCCGTAGCCGCATTCCATCACCGGCACGCCGTCGACCTTCGCGGTGATCGTGTCCTCGATTTCCAGCGGCAGCACGTCGCCCGCGCGCAGGTTCAGGATCTTCTCGAAGTTCGACGAGATCTCGGCGAGGTTCGCGGTCAGCTCGACCTCGGCGGCCTGCACCTGCTGCGACAGCACGCGCACCCAGCGGCGATCGACTTCGAGCGCCTCGCCCTGGATCGGCGAGCTGAGCACGTCACGGATCGGCTCGATCATCGAGTACGGCATGCAGATATGCAGCGTGCCGCCCGTCGGCCCGAACTCGATCGAGAACTGCGTGACGATGACGATCTCGTTCGGCGTCGCGACGTTCGCGAACTGCGTGTGCATTTCCGAGCGCACGAATTCGAACTGCAGCGGCCGCACGCTCTTCCACGCGGTCGTGTAGTGCTCGAATACGAGGTTCAGCAGCTTGCCGATGATCCGCTGCTCGGTGGCCGTGAAATCGCGGCCCTCGACGCGCGTGTGAAAGCGCCCGTCGCCGCCGAACAGGTTGTCGACGACGAAGAACACGAGGTTCGGGTCGAACACGAACAGCGACGTGCCGCGCAGCGGCTTCACGTGCACCAGGTTCAGGTTCGTCGGGATCGGCAGGTTGCGGGTGAACTCGCTGTACTTCTGCACCTTCACCTGGCTGACGGAAATTTCCGCCGTGCGCCGCATGAAGTTGAAGATGCCGATCCGCAGCAGGCGCGCGAAGCGATCGTTGATGATCTCGAGGCCGGGCATCCGGCCGCGGACGATCCGCTCCTGCGTCGCAATGTTGTAGGGGCGGACGCCCGATGTGTCGCGCTGTTCGTCGACTGAATCGGCTTCGCCCGTGACGCCCTTGAGGAGGGCATCGACCTCCTCCTGGGACATGAACTCCTGGTGACCCATACGCGCTCCTTTCGCGGCCGCGTTACTGGACGACGAACTCGGTGAACAGCACGTCGTCGACCTTCGCGCGCTGGTTGCCGGGCTGCGTCGGCTGCTCGATCAGCTCCCGCAGTTCCTTCGCGAGCGAACGTTTGCCGTCCGGCGTCGCGAGATCCTCGGGATGCTTGTTCGACAGCGCGAGCAGGATCCGGCTGCGGATCTCCGGCATCCGCGCGGTCAGTTGCTCCTGCGCCTTCGGGTCGGTGAGCTTCAGCGACAGGCCGACGCGCAGGTAGTGCTGCGCGCCGTCGTCCGACTGCAGGTTCACGGTCAGCGGGTCGAGCGGGAAGAACACCGGCGCGGCCAGCGGCGCCGGCTCGGCAGGCGCGCTCGCATGGCCGACGCCTTGCTTGCTCAGGAACACGTACATGCCGCCGGCTGCGGCGGCTGCCGCGCCCAGCGCGATGACGGCGATGAGCGCGATGCGCTTGAACTTGCCGGACGAAGCCGGCTTGTCGGCGGTCGGGTTTGCAGTCGTGGAGGCCATGTGAATGCGTGCGTGATGTCTCGTAGCATGCATTGTTCGGCATCCGGGCCGAGCCCGATGGGCGGAAAAGAGGGGGGATTTGCGGCTATCTCAGCCGATTGTCGGCCGGGTGTCGGCCGGATGCAGGGTAAGTGGGGGCGGAAAGGGCCGCCGGACTGGCGGCTGAAGCGGGCGTGGCGGGGAGGGGGCGGCCATGCCCGGTGCGGAAAGGCCGCCGGGCCAGCGGATGGAGGAGCAGGCGCGGCCGGAAGGTGGCGCCGTTCCCGCCGCACGGGGTCTGCCGCGCCGAAGGCGGCAGGCATGATCGGGCCGGCGTCTGGCGGGCGTCGGCCGCCCGGTCAGATCGGCAGCAGCGTCAGGAGCGGCGCGATCAGCACCATCGCGACACCCGCGATCATCATCGTCAGGCTCGACACGACGCCTTCCTCGCTGCCGATCTCGCGCGCCTTCGCGGTGCCCACGCCGTGGGCGGCCGCGCCGAACAGCGCGCCGCGCGCCAGCCGCGTGCGCATCGGTACCAGCGCGAGCACCAGCTCGCCGAGCAGCATCCCGCAGATGCCGGTCGCGATCACGAACAGCGCGGTGAGATCCTTCGGCGCGTGGATCTTGTCCGACACGGCGAGCGCGAACGGCGTCGACACCGAGCGCGTCATCAGCGAGCGCTGCAGCTCGGGCGACAGGTGCAGCAGCTTCGCGAGCAGCAGCGACCCGCACACGCCTGCGCCGATCCCGACCGCGACGCCGACCGACAGCGACAGCCAGTGGCGGCGGATCAGGTCGCGATAGTCGTAGATCGGCACCGCGAACGCGATCGTCGCCGGGCCGAGCAGCCACATCAGCCAGCGCGTGTCGTGGAAGTAGACCGAATACGGGATGCCGGTCAGCAGGACGAGCAGCACCAGCACGCCCGGCACGAACACGAGCGGCGAGAACAGCAGCGTCTTCTTGTACGCGTAGAGCCGCTTCGACGCGAAATACAGCACGACCGTCAGCACGAAGCAGCCGAACGAGATCGCAGTGTTCGCCTGGTCGGCGGACAGGTTCGACAATGCGGCAAGCATGGCAGGCTCCGGCTCAGTGGGCGGACGCGGCGCTCAGGCGCGTGCGGCGGCGTTCGGCGAACACGCGCTGCGCGGCGAGCCGGCGCTCGAGCTTCGCGGCGAGGTCGACCGCGACGGCCACGGCGACCATCACGAACGCGGTGCCGGCGAGCATCACCAGCGCGATGCGCCAGCCGTCCTCGCGGAACAGCCCGCCGTACTGCACGGCCGCGACGGCGGCCGGCACGAAGAACAGCAGCATGTCGGACAGCAGCCAGTTCGCGCCGTCCTTCACCCACGCGGGCGCGACGCGGCCCGAGAACAGCAGCACGAGGAGCACCGCGAGGCCGATCACGCCGGACGGAATCGGCAGCCCGACCTTGCGTACGGCCCAGTCGACCGCCATCCACAGCGCGCCGAGCGCGGCGGCCTGCAGCGCGATCCGGCCCGTGCGCGCGAGGCTGCCCGAAGCGGCGGGGCGAGTGGCGAGTGCGGCGGTCGGCTTGGTCATGGCGGGCTCCCTACAGATATTGCATCGATGGTGGGAGTATAGGGTTTCCCCTAACCATAAATAAAATGACTTGTCTCTATCCTTGTCATTCCAATTCGGAATTCGTTTTGATCGCCGCACCAATTTGGGGAGTCATCGATGGAATTGCGCGCGCTGCGGTACTTCGTCGAGGTGGTTCGCCAGCAGAGTTTCACGGCGGCCGCCGACAAGCTGTTCGTGACCCAGCCGACCATCAGCAAGATGGTGAAGGCGCTCGAGGACGAGATCGGCTCGCCGCTGCTGCTGCGCGACGGCCGGCAGATGGTGCTGACCGATGCAGGGCGGATCGTGTTCCAGCGTGGCCAGGACGTGCTCGCCGCGCAGGCGCAGCTGCAGTCGGAGCTGAACGATCTCGGCACGCTCGGGCGCGGCGAACTGACGATCGGGATCCCGCCGCTCGGCGGCTCGCTGTTCACGCCGATCATCGCCGCGTACAAGCAGCGCTATCCGAACATCGAGCTGAAGCTGTTCGAGCAGGGTGCGCGGATGATCGAGGCCGCGCTGACGTCGGGTGAGCTGGAGCTGGGCGGGCTGCTGGAGCCGGTCGATCCCGGCACCTTCGAGCGGCTGCCGATGGTGCGCGCGCCGCTGTGGCTCGTCGCGCCACGCGAATCGCGCTGGGAGGATCACGCGGCCGTGCCGCTCGCGGATCTCGCGCGCGAGTCGTTCGTGTTCTACGCGGAAAGCCTCGCGCTGCACGACGCGGTGCTCGACGCATGCCGGCAAGTCGGCTTCACGCCGTCGATCGTGAGCCGCAGCGGCCATTGGGATTTCATGGCCGCGCTCGTGCATGCGGGGGTCGGCATCGCGCTGCTGCCCGAGCCGTATTGCCGGCGCCTCGACGCGGGTCAGTTCACGTGCCGGCCGATCGTCGAGCCGGAGATCACGTGGGCGATCGCGCTCGGCTGGCTGAAGAAGGGGTATCTGTCGCACGCGGCGCGCGCGTGGCTTGAAGTGGCGCGGGCGACGCTGCCGATCGCGCCGGGTGACGACCTGGCGTTCGGCGGGTTGCGGGCGAGGGAGTGAGGCCCGCCGAAGCGGGCGGTAAATCGAACGAGGCGGGCGCAACGGCCGCCCGCCGCGCGGTCAATGCCCCATCGCCGGCCCCGCACCCTTCCTCGGCTTCGTGATCCACACGAGCCCCGCGAGTGCGCCGAACATGAACGCCGACAGCAGGAAGAAGTCGTTGGTCGCCATCATGAAGCCCTGCTGCGTGACGAGCTGGTTGAGCTGCGCATTGGCCGTCTGCCCGACGATGCCGAGCTGCGACAGCGCGCCCTGGTAGTCGGTCGTGTTCTGCGCATACACGCTCACCGATTCCGACAGCCGTGCGTGGTGGTAGATCGCGTCGTTCTCCCAGAACGTCGAACTCGCCGCGGTGCCGATCGCACCCGACAGCGTGCGCAGGAAGTTCGACAGCCCCGACGCGCTCGCGAGCCGGTCGTCGGAGATGCTCGACAGCGTGATCGTCGTCATCGGCACGAAGAAGCACGCGACGCCGATCCCCTGCACGAGACGCGGCAGGATCACATGGTTGAACGGCACGTCGAGCGTAAACGTCGAGTTCCAGATCGACACGCCGGCGAACACGATGAACGCGAAGCTCGCGACCATCCGCAGGTCGAGCCGATGCATGTTGCGGCCGATCAGCGGCGACAGCACGAGCGCGAGCAGCCCGACCGGCGCGGTCGCGAGGCCGGCCTTGCCGGCCGTGTAGCCCATCACCGTCTGCAGCCACAGCGGGAAGATCACGACCGAGCCGAAGAACGCCATGAAGCCGAACGAGATGATCATCGCGCCGAGCGCGAAGTTGCGGTCCTTGAAGAGCGACAGGTCGACCACCGGCTCCTTCTCGGTCGCTTCCCACACGAGCATGAACGCGAGCGACACGACCGCGATGAGGGCGAGCGCGACGATGAACGTCGAGTTGAACCAGTCGCGGTCCTTGCCGAGGTCGAGCATCATCTGCAGGCACGACACGCCGATCACGAGCAGCGCGAGGCCGATCGCGTCGATCCGCTGCTTCGACGTCTTCGTCTCGCGGCCGCGCAGCAGGAAATACGCGCAGGTCGCTGAGAAGATGCCGATCGGCAGGTTGATGTAGAAGATCCACGGCCACGTGTAGTTGTCGCTGATCCAGCCGCCCAGCAACGGGCCGAAGATCGGTGCGACGATCACCGTCATCGCCCATAGCCCGAGCGCGAGCCCGCGCTTCGCGGGCGGGTAGCTGCGCATCAGGATCGTCTGCGACAGCGGCACCATCGGCCCCGACACGAGGCCCTGCAGCAGCCGGAACGCGATCAGCGTCTCGAAGTTGGTCGCGAGGCCGCACAGCGCCGATGCGACCGTGAACGCAAGCACCGACAGGGTGAACAGCCGCACCTCGCCGACCCGCCGCGCGAGCCAGCCGGTAAGCGGCACCGCGATCGCGGACGCCACCGAGTACGACGAGATCACCCAGGTGCCCTCGCTCGTCGCGACGCCGAGGCTGCCCGAGATGGTCGGCACCGCGACGTTCGCGATCGACGTGTCGAGCACTTCCATGAAGGTGCCGAGCGCGAGCCCGACGGTGAGCAGCGCGAGCGCACCGCCGGACAGCGGCGCGGGTTCGGCGGCGGGGGAGGCGGCGGATGCCGTGGTGGCGGACATCGGAATCTCCTAGACGCGGCGCGCGCGACGCGCCGGCACAACGCACGGGTGTGCGCCGCAGCGCAGCCCGGCCGGGTGGAACGGATAAACGGAAAAAGGGAGCGCGTGCCCTGTCATCTTCTGCCCAGACAGAGAAATAAGCGAATGCTTAACCTAGACATGGGGCCTCCGCGCACATCAGCAGTCCGCTTCGTCGTCGGGTTTCGGGCAACCGGTCGAGCCGGGCCCGTTGGCGATGAAGCGCTGCAGCAGGCCGGTGAGCGTCACGAGCTCGTCGGCCGAGAATCCGTCGAGCTGCGCGTTGAGCGCGGTGGCGATCAGCGACGGCAGCGCCCGGGCGGCTTCGGCGCCGCGTTCGGTCAACGTCAGCTCGATCATCCGGCGGTCCTGCTCGCTGCGCGAGCGGGCGACCAGGCCCTTGCGTTCGAGCCGGTCGAGCATCCGCGTCATCGAACCGCTGTCGTACGACATCTTGCGGGACAGCTCGAACGGCGTGCGCGCATAGCCGCGCGACAGCAACAGGATCACGCCGATCTGCTGCGCGGTGAGGTCGAGCGGCTCGAGCGCACGGTCCATCCGCTCGACGAGCGCCTGCTTCGCCTTCGACAGGTAATAGCCGAGGCTCGTTTCCAGCTCGATGTTCTCGGGATCGTAGAGGCCGCCGGTCATTCGATTGCGCGCGCAGCAATAGTGCGTTTCAGATTTAAACGCGCCCAGTATCTTGAAAATTGATTGCTTAGTCAATATTATTTGAGGCAACCAGTTACGACGTGCATGTTGCACTGCCGGAGACTATGTTCTGACCGATTCGCCCGCGCTGCGGGCACCCCGAGGATGTTCGCGATGCTGTTCCTGAAAAATGCCGCCGGCGCGCTGCGCCGCAACCTGACCGATACCGCTCATCATGCGTTTTCCGGGCCGCACCGCGGCTGGAAGATCGCGCTGTACGTGACGATGCTGGTGGTACCGGGCGGCTCGCTCGCGGCGCTCGGGTTCGCATGGTTCGATCATCGCCGGCAGCGCAACGCGAAAGACGGCGCTCGCCGCACGGGCCAGCCGGCCGCGACGGAGCCGTCGACATGGCGGTCCGCCGCCGAACCGCTCCCGCTGCCCGCGCGCTGCCACTGACAGCGCGCGTCTCCCGCCTTCCTGACTGCTCCGACTGAGCGCCGGCCGCGCCACGCATGGCCGGCGTCGCCCCCGTCTTCCTGTCAGCGGGCCGTAATGGCCGGTAAACCGGCCGCTCGCGCCGGTAACACATTCCTGTCGCCACGCACCGTACCCTTGGGGCTGCGCAGCTTTCCCGCCGTCAGTTACCATTTGTCCGCCAGCGGCACGACGACCGCATCGCGCGACGCCGTTCGCCGGACGTCGCGCCCAGACAGGAAAACCACCATGCCGTACGCCTCCCTCCCGCGCGCCCTTCGCCCGCTGAGCGCCGCCGTCGCCGTCGCGACGGCCGTGCTGCTCGCCGGCTGCGCCGTCGGGCCCGACTATCACCGGCCCGACACGTCGATCCCCGCCACCTACAAGGAAGCGCCGGCCGGCTGGAAGGTCGCGCAGCCCGCCGACCGCACCGACCGCGGCGCGTGGTGGACGGTCTACAACGATCCGCAGCTCGATGCGCTGATCGGCAAGCTCAACGCGTCGAACCAGACCATCGCGCAATCGGCGGCCGCGTACCGGCAGGCGCGCGCGCTCGTCACCGAGGCGCGTGCCGCGTACTTCCCGACCGTCGGGCTGACCGCGTCGGGCTCACGCGCCCGCACGCCGCGCACGTCGGTGTCGTCGGGTTCGTCGTCGAGTTTCGGCAGCAGTTCGTCGATCAGCAACAGCTACAGCGTCGGCCTCGACGCGAGCTGGGAACCCGACCTGTGGGGCAAGGTGAGCCGTACCGTCAGCGCGCAGCGCGCCGGCGAAGCCGCCGCCGCGGCCGATCTCGCGAATGCGCGGCTGTCGCAGCAGGCGCTGCTCGCGCAAACCTACTTCCAGCTGCGCACGTCCGACGCGCAGCAGAAGCTGCTCGACGACACCGTGAAGTCGTACGAACAGTCGCTGAAACTCACGCAGAACCAGTACGCGCAGGGCGTCGCGGCTCGCGCGGACGTGATCCAGGCGCAGACGCAGCTGCAGAGCGCGCAGGCCGCGTCGATCGACAATGGCGTGGCCCGCGCGCAGTACGAGCATGCGATCGCGACGCTGATCGGCGAGCCGGCGTCAACCTTCTCGCTGTCGGCAAGCCCGCTCACGGCCGAGCCGCCGATCACGCCGGTCGACGTGCCGTCCGCGATCCTCGAGCGCCGCCCCGACATCGCGGCGGCCGAGCGCCGCGCGGCGGCCGCGAACGAGCAGATCGGCGTCGCGATCGCCGCGTTCTTCCCGACCCTCACGCTGTCGGCCACCGGCGGCGTCCAGAGCTCGGTGTGGTCGCAGCTGTTCACGCTGCCGGCGCGCTTCTGGACGGTCGGCCCGCAACTCGCGGCCACGCTGTTCGACGCCGGGCTGCGCGCCGCGCAGACCGACGCCGCGCGCGCGACCTACGACCAGGACGTCGCCGCGTACCGCCTCGCGGTGCTCACCGCGTTCCAGGATGTCGAGGACAACCTCGCGTCGCAGCGCATCCTAGCGCAGGAAATCGACGTGCAGCGGCAGGCCGTCGACAGCGCCGAGCATTCGCTCGCGATCGTCACGAACCAGTACAAGGCCGGCACGGTCGCCTACCTGAACGTGCTGACCGCGCAGACCACCGCGTTCACCGCGCAGCAGAAGCTCGCGACGATTGCCGGGCAGCGGATGACGTCGTCGGTCGGGCTCGTGAAGGCGCTCGGCGGCGGCTGGAGCGCAGCGGAGATGGCGCGCGAGAACGGCGACATGGCGGCACCGGCACCCGTGCCGGCATCCGGTGCGGCCGCGCCCGCGGCCACCGCACCGTCGGTCGCCGCGCCGCTCGCGCAGAAGTAGGAAGGAAAGGGCGACGCGCGCGTCAGCGCTGCGCGTCGCCGAAGATCAGCGACACCTCGTTGTTGCCGATCGGGTGGCCGAGCAGATTCAGCAGCCCTGCGAGGTTCGCCTGCTGCTCCGGCGCCGCATGCGCGGTGCCGCGAAACGATCCCTGGCCCGGGCCGAAGCTGCCGTGGCCGTCGAGGAACAGCGGGCCCTGCGTCGTCGACAGGTCGAGATCGGCGTCGCCCCCCTTCGCTTGCAGCACCGCGCGGTACGAACCGAGCGGCTTCACGCGCGAGACGCGCGAACTCATCGAGTCGATCGTCACCGTCAACTGGCCGAATGCATTGTTGCCGATCAGCCGCCAGTCGCTCCAGCCGAGCCGCACGTCGCCCTGCAGGTCGAGCGTGTTGAACGGCGTGCCGAGCCCCGCGAGCAGCGACGCGGGCACGGCCATCGTGCCCGCCGACAGCACCGCGCCGCGCCACGTCGCATCGAGCGTGACCGCATCGGGCATCGCCTCGGTCTGCCGCATGCGCATCTGCACGCGCCCGGTCAGCAACGGCCAGAAGGCCGTGGTCCATTCGACCCGGCCGGGCAGCAGCGTCGCCGCGCTCTGGTCGGCCCCCGGCGCGAGCATCAGCGTGCCCGAACCGTGCCACAGCGACCCGTCGGGATCGACGAGATTCACATGCCCGCCGGTCGCGCGCGCGAACTGCGGCGCGATCCACGCGGCCGGTGCGAGCGCGACGAGCGTCAACGCCGTCGCCAGGCCACCCGCCAGTACCCATGGCAATGCGGTGGCGAGCCGCCTGATCCCCGGCCTCATCGGCCGGCCGCCACTTGCGTCATCCAACTGCGTCATTTCTGCGTAGACGGTTGCATCACGGCCGTCAGGTCGACCTGGCCGTCGTCCTTCAGCGCCGTTGCATGCGCTTCGCCGACCTGTACCTTGAACTGCCGGCGCGCATCGTCGAGCCACTGCGTCCACGCCGGGAACGACACGTTCTTCATCTGGACCTGCACGCCGTTGCCGACGATCTGCAGCTGCGCGCCCTGCAGCCCGTGATCGGACAGCGACGCGGTCAGCGCATCCTTCAGCGCGAGGCCGGTCGGTGCCACGCCCTGCGCGGCGGCCGTCAGCGACTTCGCCTCGTTCGCCTGCGCGGTCATCTGCGCCAGCTCGCGGCGCATCGTCGGCAGCTCGCGCTGGATCCGCGCGCGGCCTTCCTGTGCGGGCGACCACAGCACCGAATACGCGATCGCGATCGCCAGCACGGTGCCGCCCCAGCCGAGCAGCATCTTTTCACGCTGGGAGCGCTCGCCCCAGAACTGGGCCAGCGTCTGGTTCAGTTGTTCCGTCTTCATGAGCGGCTCCGGATCGTCCATTTGCCCGTGTTGCTGTCGACTTCGCCGGACAGTCCGTTACGCGCGAGGCGCTGCGTGAAATCGGGATCGACCTTGACCTCCGGCTTGAAGCCGACGTCGAGCTTCCGGTCGTGATAGTCGAGCGATGCGATGCCGTTCAGCGGCAGCGCGCCCATCGACCGCGACAGCCCGCTCGACAACGCGAGGAAATCGTTCGGCGACAGCTCGCCGGCCGCCAGGCGCAACTGGTCGAGCTGGCGCTGCATCTGCGCGGGCGGATCGAGCACCGTCGTCGTCTTCGGGAACGCGGACAGCAGCGTCTCGGTGATCTGCGCGGACAGCGCATCGCGCTCGCGCGACAGCTTCCACCAGTGCAGGTTCATCCCGATCACCGCCACGCCGAGCGTCGCCGCGACGAGGGCGAGCGGCACGCGCAGGCGCTTCACCGTCGCGCGGTCGAAGCGCCACGGCTGCGATTCGAATTCGAACTGGCACAGGTCGAATTTCTCGGTCAGCGCGCGCCGTGCGAATGCGTCGAACGACAGCGGGGCGGCGCCCGGCAGCAGCGGGC
>NZ_JAAGPE010000292.1:0-234 GCF_017104605.1 Burkholderia sp. Ac-20384
TAAAAAAAAAAAAAAAACAAAAAGAAGGAGTCCCCTACACATCGAGAGACACAGAGAGCGTGCGACATAAACAGCAGCGATCGCCATGGGCGACACGGAGCCGGATGAGCAGATCAAGGATGCGACACAGGTAGCGGTAGGCGAAGTGCAGCAAGCGGACCGCGTGAAGTGATGCTATGACCCATGGGACCAAGCGGATGGAACGACACACACAGCAAAAGAGTGACAGGACGA
>NZ_JAAGPE010000293.1:0-11145 GCF_017104605.1 Burkholderia sp. Ac-20384
TAGCAGCGCGAGGTCGTACGCATGCGTGACGTCCTTGATCCGCCCCATCACCGGCGGTAGCGCAAGCCCCGCGATGTTCGCGACCGCGTTGATCAGCGCGATCGACGCGGCGGCCGTGAGCCCCGATACGTACTCGGTCGTCACGGCCCAGAACACGGGCGTCGCGGCCCAGTTGAAGCCGACCGCGAGCACGAGTAGCGCATACGCGACGGGCAGCGTCGGCGTATAGATCGCCGCGATCAGCAACGCGCCGGCCAGCAGCATCGGCACGCCGAGATGCAGCGCGCGTTCGCCGCCGAGATCCGAATGCCGGCCGTTCACGTACATCGCGACGCACGCGAACAGGAACGGCAGCGCGGACAGGCTGCCGACCGCGAAACTCGATTGTCCCGACAGGCTCTTCACGAGCAGCGGCAGGAACAGCGTGAGGCCGATCGTGCCGAATGCCTGCAGCAGCCAGAACGCGGCGAGCGCCCACACCTTGCCGTCGCCGAACGCACGCCGCAGCGCGGCGCCATGCGACAGGTGCTCGCGCGGCGCGCTGTCGCGCAGCGTCGCTTCGAGCCACGCGCGCTCGTCGGCCGGCAGCCAGCGTGCATGCGCGGGCGTGTCGGGCAGGCGGCGCAGCACGACGAACCCGAGCAGCAGCGCGGGCACGCCTTCGAGCAGGAACAGCCAGCGCCAGCCTTCGATGCCCAGCACGCCGTTCAGGTTCAGCAGCGCACCGGACAGCGGCAACCCGATTACCGAGGCGAGCGTCGCGCCGATATAGAAAAACGACATCGCGCGCGCACGATCGCTCGGCGGATACCACGCCGACAGGTAGTAGATGATGCCCGGCGTGAATCCCGCTTCCGCCGCGCCGAGCAGCAGGCGCATCGCATAGAGCTGCCCCGGCGTATGGACGGTGCTCATCGCGGCCGCGACGATGCCCCACGTGATCATGATCCGCGCGATCCAGCGGCGTGCGCCGACGCGCGCGAGGAACAGGTTGCTCGGCACCTCGAACAGGATGTAGGTCACGTAGAACAGCCCCGCGCCCAACCCGTACATTTCGGCGCTCAGCCCGAGATCGGCGTTCATCTGCAGCGCCGCGACCGAGATGTTCGAGCGGTCGATATACGCGACGAGATACAGCAGCATCAGGAACGGAATCAGGCGCAGGTTCAGGCGTCGCATCGTCGCGGCGTGCAACGGCGGGGCGGCAGCGGTCATCGGTGTGTCTCCTGGTTCGTCCCGCGCGTCGTGCGGGACGGTACGGCCGCCGCGCGCGGCGGCAGCGTCGCGCCGCGTGAGGCGCGGCGTCATCCAGGCCAGTCTAGGAGCCGCGTGAATTTCGCGTCAATTACCGGGACGTCGTCTCGATATGTGAGATGCGTGTGGCGATCGGCGCCCCGCGTGCGTCTGGGTCGATTCGGCTCAGTAACGCATCACGAGAAACAGCCCGGCGGCCGCGAGCGCCATGCCCGGCCACGCGAGCGCGCCGATCGTCTCGCCCAGCGCGACGAGTGCGATCAGCGCGGTCGCGGGCGGGATCAGGAAGAACAGCGCCGACACGCGCGATGCCTCGCCATACCGCACCATCGCGAGCAGCAGCGAGATCGCGATCAGCGAGTTGCAGATGACGAGGTACGCGAGCGAACCGGCGAGCCCGGCGGTCCATTGCACGTGCATCGGTTCGAGCGCGAACGCGAGCGGCGCGGTGACCGCCAGGCCGACCGCGTACTGCACGAGGTTCGCGGTGACCGGATGCACGTCGGTGCCGAAGCGCTTTTCCCACAGCGTGCCGCCGGTGATGCATGCGAGCGCGAACAGGGCAAACGCGAGCGCCCACGGCGACGCGACGTCGACCGACGAACGCGCGAGGATCACCAGCACCGCGCCCGCGGCACCGAGCGCGAGCCCGATCCAGCGCAGCACGCCGACGCGCTCGCCGGCAATCATCGGCGCGAGCAGCCCGACGAGAATCGGCTGCTGCGACGTGACGAGCGCGACGGCGCCGGCCGACATGCCGAGCTTCAGGCTCAGGTACGTGAATGCGAAATAGCCGGCCTGCAGCAACAGGCCGACCACGACGAGATCGCGCCATGCGCGCGCCGTGCGCGGCAACGCGGGACGCAGCCACAGGAACGGGCCGGCGAGCAACGCGACGACGCAGGCATAGCGCAGCGCGAGGAACGTGAGCGGATCGGCATAGCGCAAGCCGAGCTTCAGGAACACGAAGCCGCTTGCCCACAGCAGCAGGAACAGCGCGGGCGCGATGCGCAGCCAGCCGGGTTGCCGTGCGGCATTCGAGGTATCGATCGCCGTCATGCGCACTCGCAGTGTGGCGTCGCAGGGATATCCGCCCCGCTTGCGCCGGGGCCGCGGGCATGCACGCGCATCAGCGGCGCACCGGGTGACAGGTGAGGATCGATACGGTCACGGTCGCGACGATGACGACCTGCGGTTCCCTCTTCATCACGGCATGCCCCCGGTATATTCGGTGTGCGACGATCATACGCCGCGTCAGCCGATCATGCTTCGTGGGGATCTCGCGCCAACCTCAATCATCCGACGCCAGCATCCGCGGTATCTCGTCGACGAGCGCATCGATGACGACGCGCACCTTCGACGGCACCTGGCGCGATGCCGGCCGCACCGCGAACACTTCGGCACCCGACACGCTGTTGCTGTCCATCACGAGCGCGAGGCGGCCGTCGCGCAGGTAAGGCGCCATCAGCCAGCACGGCAGCCACGCGAGGCCCGCGCCGGCGGCGGCCGCATCGGCGATCGCCAGCAGGTCGTCGAGCCGCAGGCGGCCGGCCGGGCGATGGTCGTGCACCGCGCCGTCCGCGCCGACGACCCGCCACGGCGTCGGTTGCCCGCCGCGCGAATACGCGATGCCGACGTGCGACGCGAGTGCGTCGAGCCCCGCCGGCCGGCCATGACGTTCGAGATACGCGGGCGACGCGCAAATGCCCATGCGCTGCACGCCGAGCTTCCGGCCGACGAGCGCGCTCGTATCGGCCAGCTCGCCGATGCGCACGGCGATGTCGAAACCGTCGTTGACCAGGTCGGCCACGCGATCGCTGAACGACACGTCGATCTCGAGCCGCGGATGGCGCTCGACGAGGCGCCGCATGACGGGCGCCACGCATTGCCGGCCGAACAGCACGGGCACGCTGACCCGCAGCCGCCCCGCCGGCTCGCGTTGCCCCGCGTCGAGCGCGGCCTCCGTCTCGCCGAGTTCGGCCAGCAGCCGCCGGCACTGCTCGTAGTAGACGAGCCCTTCGTCGGTCAGGCCCAGCTGGCGTGTCGTGCGCTGCAGGAGCCGGGTGCCGAGACGGCGTTCGAGCCGCGCGACGACCTTCGCGACGGCCGAGCGCGTAACGCCGAGCCGCAGCGCGGCCGCCGCGAAGCTGCCCGACTCCACCACGTCGACAAATTCGGCCACGCCTCTCAGCCGCTCGTCCATGCCATTCCGCTCCGGTTGGGTCACAGGGTTGTTTCCACACAGGCGACAGTTGTTGGCCGATTTCTCGCCAATGCGTCCCCATGCGCAACACTATGATAGTCCGCTCTATCTCGAAAAGGAGTCGACATGCACGCATGGCAAGTGAAACCGGGCGACGGCGCGGCCGGGCTTCGGCGCATCGACGCAACACGCCGCGCGGTCGGGCCGAACGACGTCGTCGTGAAGATCCACGCAGCCGGACTGAACTACCGCGACCTGATGTTCGCGCGCGGCGACTATCTCGGCATCGGCACGGACGCGCTGATTCCGGTTGCCGACGGCGCCGGCGAAGTCATCGAAACCGGCCGCGACGTCACGCGCTTCAAGCCGGGCGATCGTGTGATCAACACGTACTTCCCGCACTGGATCGACGGGCCGCCCACGCCGCAGAAAGTTTCGGGGTCGCCCGGCGCGCAATTCGACGGCGTGCTGGCCGAACATTTCGTGTCCGACGAAGCCGCGCTGGTCGCGATTCCCGCGCACCTGAACTACGACGAGGCGGCGACGCTGTCGTGCGCGGGCATCACCGCCTGGAATGCACTGTTCGCCGACGGCGGCCTGGGGCCCGGCGCGACGGTCGTGCTGCTCGGCACGGGCGGCGTGTCGATCGTCGCATTGCAGCTCGCGCATGCGGCGGGGCTGCGCACCATCGTCACGTCGTCGAGCGATGCGAAGCTCGAACGCGCCCGCGCACTCGGTGCGGACGCAACCATCAACTATCGCGCGACGCCCGACTGGCAGCACGAAGTGCTGCGGCTCACCGGCGGCGCGGGGGCGGATCTGGTCGTTGAAGTCGGCGGCAAGGAGACGCTGCCGCGCTCGGTCGCCGCGACGAAGATGGGCGGCATCGTGTCGGTCATCGGCGGCCTCAGCAGCTTCGCCGGCCCTGAACTCGGGCTGCTGTCGTTGATCGGCGGGATCCGGCAACTGCACGGGATCATGGTCGGCAGCCGCGCGATGCTCGACGATGTCGTGCGGCTGGTCGACGCGCAGCGGATCAAGCCGGTGGTCGATCGCGTGTTCGGCTTCGACGAAGCGCCGCAGGCGTATGCGTACCTGCAGTCGGGGCAGCACTTCGGCAAGGTCGTGATTCGCGTCGCGCAGTAAGCGCGTCGAGGCGACGGGCAGTTCGGCCCGCCGCCTCTTCCGTCATCGCGCCGTCAGAACTTGTGACGGATCCCCGCGTGAACCATCAGTTGCTTCGAGGTCGACGACAGGTCCGCCGCGCCGGGAATATAGGCCTGGTCGAGCGACGACCCCGTCGCATCGCCCGCGATCCGCTGGTACGCGCCCATCAGGTACACGTCCGTGCGCTTCGACAGGTTGTAGTCGGCCATCAGCCCGAGCGAATGGATCTTCGGCTTCGCGCTGCCCGTCGTCGCGTCATAGCGTACCGTCGTGTACACGTACTGCGCACCGACGAACAGCGCGGGCGTGAACTGGTATTTGCCGTTCACCTCGAAGTTCTGGTACTTGATCGCCGACACCGTGCCGCCCGCGAGCGGGCCGGTCACCGGCTCGATCGTTTCGTCGCCGAACAGGTAGCCGACGTTCGCGGTCGGCCGCGTGACGTTGCTGTTCGTGTACGCGAACCCGACCGTCGCCGGCCCCGCCGTGTAGTTGATGCCCGCCCCGAAGATCCGCAGCCGCGCCGACGCGAAGTTCGCATCGGCGCCGACCGATCCCGAGCCCGCGATCGCGCCGCCCGACGTTGCGCCCGGGTTGTCCGCATTCAGGAAAGCCGCGCCGACGAGCAACCCGCCCTGCTCGTACTGCGCGCCGACGCTCCACTGCCGGTTGTTCGCGAAGCCCGTGTCGTTGCTGAAGCTGTACGTGCCGCCGAACGAGAAGCCGGCAAAATCCGGGCTCGCATACTTCACCGTGTTGTTCACGCGAAACGTGTTGCCGGTGTTGTCGTTGTCGAGCGGATGCGAGAACGGGTAGACGCCCCAGCTGCCGTTTGCGGTCGTGGGCGCGAGATAGTCGACCACCGCATCGTATTGCCGGCCGAGCGTCAGCGTGCCGAAACGCGCGCTGCCGAGCCCGACGTAGGCCTGCCGCCCGAACATGCGGCCGCCCTGCGCGAGCGTGCCGGTGTTCACGTTGAAGCCGTTCTCGAGCTGGAACAGCGCGCTGTAGCCGCCGCCCAGATCCTCGGTGCCCTTCACCCCCCAGCGGCTGCCCTGCGCGAAGCCGCTCGCCATTTGCCACGCACTGTGGCCGCCGACGTTGTTCGTGTAGTCGATGCCCGCATCGACGAGGCCGTACAGCGTGACACTGCCTTGCGCGAACGCGGGCGCTGCACACAGCGCCGGAATCGCGACGAATAACGATCTCCAGTTCATTCGGTTTCCTTATTTATATTTTCGTGACTGCCCGTTTTCCGGGCATCGCCGCTTACTTCGCGCCGTAGATGTCGAAGTCGAAGTACTTCTTGTTGATCCGCTGGTACGTGCCGTTCGCAAGGATCGCCGCGAGCGCGCGGTTGAAGGCATCGCGCAGGTCGTTGTCCTGCTTGCGCAACCCGAGCCCGTCGCCCTGCCCGAAGTACTTCACGTCGTCGATCGCCGCGCCGACGAACGCGAAATCCTTGCCCTGCGGCTTCTTCAGGAAACCGTCGCTGGCCGCGATCGACGCCTGGAACGCCGCGTCGAGCCGGCCCGTCACGAGATCGGCATAGACCTGATCCTGGTTCTGGTACGACACGACCTGCACGCCGGCCGGCTGCCAGTTCGCGACCGCGTAGTCAGCCTGCGCGGAACCCTGCTCGACGCCCACGCGCTTGCCCTTCAGCGAATCGGCCGTCGGCAGCAGCGGCGAGCCCTTGCGCGCGATGAGGCGCGCCGGCGCATTCGAGATCCGGTTCGTGAATGCGATCTGCTGCTGCCGCTTCGGCGTGATCGTCATCGACGACGCAATCACGTCGAACTTGCGCGCGAGCAACCCCGGAATCATCCCGTCGAAACTCGACTCGACCCACACGCAGCGCGCACGCAGCTCCGCGCACAACGCGTTCGTGATGTCGATCCCGAAGCCCGTCAGCGTGCCGTCGGGCAGCTTGTATTCGAGCGGCGGGTAAGTCGGATCGACCGCGAGGCGAATCTCCTTGCCCGCCCAGTCGCCCGCATGCGCCGCGCTCGCCGCCAGCGCCACCGCGAGCGCCGCCATCCGTTTCCATTGCTTCATTGCCAGTCTCCTTCCTTGTGTGAATCGTCAGTCGAAATCGTGCGGGCACGTCACGCGAGGTAGCGTTCCGCCAGTGCAATCCAGTAGCTCGCGCCCGTGGCGAGGCATGCGTCGTTGAAATCGTAGCCGGGGTGGTGCAGCCCGCATCCGGCGGCGCCGTCGCCGTTGCCGATCGACAGGTAGCTGCCGGGGCACGCGTTCAGCATGAACGCGAAGTCCTCGCTGGCGGCGATCGGCCGCAGATGCGGGATCAGCGCGCCATCGCCGCCCCATTCGCGGGCAACCTCGCGTGCAAACGCGGTTTGCTCCGCGTGATTGACCAGCACCGGGTACTCGTGCCGGTAGTCGATCTCGGCAGTGGCGCCATAGCTCGCAGCCTGCCCGTGCACGATCTCGCGAATTCGCCGCTCCAGCAGCGCGCGCACGTCCGGCGACAGCGCGCGCACGCTGAGTTCGAGATCCGCGTGCGGCGGGATCACGTTCGATGCGGTGCCCGCATGGATCGAGCCGGCCGTCACGATCGCGAGGTCCTGCGGGTTCACGTTGCGCGACACGACGGTCTGCAGCGCCATCACGATCGACGCGCACACGACCACCGGATCGATCGTCGTATGCGGCGCCGCGCCATGCCCGCCGCGCCCGGTCACGCGCACGCGCACCTCGTCGGCCGAAGCCATCGCCGGGCCGTCGCAGAAGCCGAGCACGCCGGCCGGCAGGCCCGGCACGTTGTGCATTGCGAACACCGCATCGCACGGAAACTGCTCGAACAGCCCGTCGTCGATCATCCGCCTCGCGCCGCCGAGCCCTTCCTCGGCCGGCTGGAAAATCAGGTTCAGCGTGCCCGTGAAGCGTTCGCGCTCGGCCAGGCAGCGCGCCGCCGCGAGCAGCATCGCCGTATGGCCGTCGTGGCCGCACGCGTGCATCACGCCGTCGCACCGGCTCGCGTGCGGCAGCCCGGTCGTCTCGCGGATCGGCAGTGCGTCCATGTCCGCGCGCAGCCCGAGCCGCTTTCCGGGGCCGCGCGTCAACGTGCCGACCACGCCCGTGCCGCCCAGACCGCGCGTCACCCGATAACCCCACGTTGTCAGGAAGCCGGCGACGAGATCGCTCGTCGCGTGCTCCTCGAAACCAAGCTCCGGATGCGCATGCAGCCGGCGGCGCAGCGCAATCATCTCCGCCTCGATGGCCGCCATTTCCGGCGGGATGTGTTTGTGGTCCAACCCCGATTCTCCTCGATGCGTTCCGGTTGCCGATCGCCCGAATGACCGATCGTGGCCGCATCGTAGGCAGCGAAAATCCCGGCGAACAGCCTCGGTTTCGTTATGATGACAACCTTTCGTTGTCGGGTATCGCACCATGAGCACGATCAAGCTGCATCAGCTGCAGGCGCTCGTCGCGAGCGCGGAGGCCGGCAGCATCCGCGGCGCGGCCCGCACGCTCGGGCTGTCGCAGGCGGCCGTCACACGCGCGCTGCGCGAGCTGGAGGCCAGCGAACGCCTGCCGCTGCTGGTCCGCGCGCCGGAGGGGATCGGCTTCACCGAATACGGCAAGACGCTGCTCACGCACGCGAAGCTCGTGCTGAAACAGCTCGAACACGCGCAGAGCGATCTCGAACGCATGCGCGGCCGCGTCGAAGGCCGGTTGAGCATCGGCGTCACGCCGTGGCTCACGATGACGTTCCTCGCGGAAGCGGTGCTGCGCTTTCGCGCGCAGATGCCCGACGTGCGCCTCGAACTTTACGAGGCGCTGATGGCCGTCGCGCAGCCGCTGTTGCGCGACGGCAGCATGGATTTCGCGCTCGGGCACGTGCAACCGGGCGGCACGCAGGAATTCGCATTCGAGCCGATGCTGCGCTACGAGACAGCGGTGATGGTGCGCGCCGGCCATCCGCTCGAGCACGCGCGGTCGATCCACGACCTGCTCGATAACGACTGGGTATTGAATTTCGCGGCCGACGGACAGGCCGCGCTCGTCGATTACCTGTTCACGCGCCACGGTGCCGAGATCGACGAACGGCGTATCGTGCGTGCGCAGTCGGTGGCGATGCTGCAGACGATGCTCGAGCAGGCCGACATGTGCACGTGGTGCCCGACGATCCTCGCGGCCGTGCCGTCGTTCGGCGAACGGATGCGCGCGCTGCAGTTGAACGAGACTTTCGAGCCGCGCGACCTCGGGATCGTCACGCGGCGCAGCAGCACGCTCAGCGACGCCGCGCGCTGCTTCATCGACTGCCTGCTGCACGTGATCCGCCGGCATGCGCGATCGGCACGCAAGGCGGATCTCGCGCTGTTCAGGACGCTGTCGCTGCTGATCTGACGCGCGGCCGGCGCGGCAGGCGCGGCTCGCCGCCGCGCCGTCGCCTGCGCCTCATGCGTGTGCTGCCCGTCAGATCTTCGCCGTGAGCGTGATCCCGACCGTGCGCGGATCGCCGTACAGCACCGGATACGCGCCATACGACGGCAGCAGCTCGAGCTTCTTGTAGACCTTGTTGGTCAGGTTCGTCACGTAGCCCGTCACGATGTACTTCTGGTTCGGCGTCGTGTAGGACACGTGCGCGTTCAGCACCGTGTAGCCGCCCTGCCAGAGCTGCGGCATCGTCTGCCGCGTCGCGCTGAAGTACTCGCGGCTGCGGTAATTCACGTCGCCGCCGGCCGTCAGCGTGCCGAACGACACCGGCACGCGATAGTCGAAGCCCGCGTTGATCGTCGTATGCGGCGAACGCGCGAACGAGTTGCCGACGGCGGTCGGCACGTAGCGGAACTCCGTGTAGCGCGTGTTCAGCATCCCGAGGTTCGCGAACAGGTAGAGGCTGTTGACCGGCTGCGCCTTCAGCTCCAGCTCGAAGCCGTCCGCGCGCCCCTGCCCCGCGTTCGACAGCGTCGACACCGGCGGCCCGCCGAACGGGTTCGGCGCCAGCGCGAACACCTGGATGTCGCGATAGTCGTAGTGGAACACGCTCGCGTTGACGATCAGCCGCTTGTCGAACCACTCGCTCTTGATGCCGACTTCGTAGTCGGTCAGGTACTCCGGCGACACGGTCGACACCGTACTCTGCGTATACGCATTGCCGTTGTAACCACCCGACCGGAAACCGCGCGCATAGCGGAAATACGCGCGCACGTTGCTGCTGAGCGCATATTCGGGCGTGAGGTCCCAGGTCGGCGCGCGCCACGTGTTCGTCTGGTTCTGCCGCGCGCTGACCGCCAGCGGCGACGACACCGACGACGGATCCCACCAGCTGCCCGGATTGCTGAACGTCACGTTGCCGGTGTCCTGCAACCCGGTCAGGTTGATGTTCTTGCGCTCGATCGTGTAACGCAGCCCGCCCGTCACGTTGAAGCGGTCGGTGAACCGGTACTTCACGCTGCCGAAGATCGCCGCGCTCTGCGTGTGCTGCGTGAGGTCGGTCAGGTGGTAGAACGCGGGCGACGGCGAGCCCGGCAGGCCGCCGCCGGCACCCTGCTCGGCCAGTTGCTCGGTGAACAGGTGCGTGCCGACGAGCCAGCTGAACCGGTCGTTCTGCGGCGATTCGAGCCGGAGTTCCTGCGAGAACTGGCGGCTCGACAAGCGATCGTGCGAACGCGCGGCGTCGAACGCGGAATAGTCCTCGTCGTCCTGGTACCAGCGGTGCAGCCCTTCGAACGCGGTGATCGATGTCAGCGTCACCGCCGGGTTGATGCGCCAGTGCGCGGTGAGCGACGTGCCCCAGGTCGAGATGTGATCGCTCGACGGCGCGTTGAGCGACACCGTGTACGGATCGCTCGACCCGACGAAGCCGAACTGGTTCGCGCCACCCGGCCCCGCACCCTGCGCGTGCCACGCATTGCCGCCGCCCGTGTAGTTGCGGCCGTGGATGTTGAACAGGAAGTCGGTATCCGACGTCGGCACGGCGAGCACCTGGAAGCGCACCGCATTGTCGTGGAAGCCGCCGAAGCGCCCTTGCTGCACGGTATTGGTGTAGAAGCTGTCGGCGTTCTCGTGATACACCGACACGCGCGCGGCCAGCACGTCGTTCTTGCCGATCGGGCCGCCGATCGCGGCTTCCGCGAGCCGGCTGTTGTACTGGCCGAGCCCGATCTTGCCGTAGCCGCTCACGTCGAAGGTCGGCTTCTGCGACGTGATGCTGAGCGCGCCACCGACGGTATTCTTGCCCCACAGCGTGCCCTGCGGGCCGCGCAGCACTTCGATGCGATCGAGGTCGAACAGCGGGAAGCCCTGCCCGAACACGCTGTTGATGTAGACGTCGTCGAAGTACACGCCGATCGGGCTCAGCGACAGGTCCGACGGATCGTTGCTGCCGACGCCGCGCAGGAACCAGCGCGGCCGCTCACGGCCTTCGGTCGATTGCCCGGTGAAGTTCGGCACGTACTTCGTGACGTCGTTGACCACGCGCAGCTCGTTGTTCCTGATCGTGTCGCCGCTCAACGCGCTCACCGCGACCGGCACATCCTGGATGCTCTCCT
>NZ_JAAGPE010000294.1:0-11400 GCF_017104605.1 Burkholderia sp. Ac-20384
GCGATCGCGCTGGCCACCGATGCGTCGCAGGGCGGCCTCGCGGGCGCGGTGTCCGCCGAGCAACTGTTCGCGCAGCAGGTGCGCGTGCTCGGCCAGACCGGCGACATCCTGCTGGTGCTCGATCCGGCCGGCGCGTCGCCGCGCGTGCTGGCGGCGATCGACGAAGCGCACGAGCGCGAGATGACCGTCGTCGCGCTGACGGGCGGCGACGGCCATGCGGTCGCGGCTGCGCTGTCCGATACCGATATTCCGATCAGCGTGCCCGCCGTTCGCGCGGCGCGCATCCACGAAGTCCATCTGCTGACCATCCACTGCCTGTGCGACGGCATCGACGCGATGCTGCTGGGTGAGGATTGAACGAAGGAGAGCCGTCGATGAATCAAAGCCGCGTCAAACAGACGCTCGTCAGAACCACGCTGCTCGCTGCGCTGACGGCGGGCCTCGCCGTGTCGCTGCAAGGTTGTGTGCTCGGGGTCGTGGGCGCAGCGGCCGGCGGCGGTGCGCTGATCGCGACCGATCGCCGTACGCTCGGCGCACAGACGGAGGATCGCGAGATCCAGGTCAAGTCGCTCACGCAGATCAACAACGGGCTGCCCGACCAGTCGCACGTCAACGTGACGGTGTTCAACCGTCGCGTGCTGCTGACGGGTGAAGTGCCGAACGATGCATCGAAGCAGCGCGCCGAGGAAATCGTGCGCGGCATCAACAACGTGAACGGCATCGTCAACGAACTGTCGGTCGAGCCGGCGTCGTCGCTGTCGTCGCGCGCGAACGACTCGTACCTCGAAGGGCGCGTGAAGTCCGAGCTGATCGCGACGAAGGGCATCTCGTCGAACTACTACAAGGTCGTCAGCGAACGCGGCAACCTTTACCTGATGGGGCTCGTGACGGTCGACGAGGGCAATCGCGGCGCGGAAGCCGCCAGCCAGGTGCCGGGCGTCGAGAAGGTCGTGAAGGTGTTCCAGTACGTGAAGCCGCAGGATGCGCAGGCGTTGCAGGACGCATCGCCCGCGAACGGCGCGTCGGGTGCGCAGGCCGCCGCGCCGGCGGATACCGCGACGGTGGGCGCCGTGCCCGACGCGTCGGTGCAGTCCACGCCGCTGCAGCCGCCCGCACCGATCTCGAATTCGTCGAACGTACACCCGGGCAACCCGAAGGCCCCGTCGCAATGAAGAACAGGCAGATGAAGCAGATGAAACAGTGGATGGTGCAGGGCGCCGCCGCCGCGGCGCTCGTGGTCGGCACGCTGGGCGTCGCGCACGCGGATGTCGGCGATGGCCTGAAGGTCGCGCGCGGCAATGCGTGCATGGGCTGCCACGCGGTCGACCGCAAGCTCGTCGGCCCGTCGTTCAAGGATATCGCTGCCCGGTACAAGGCCGATCCGCAGGCCGTGGCCAAGCTGTCGAAGAAGGTGAAGGAGGGCGGCTCGGGCGTCTGGGGCGCCATTCCGATGCCCGCGCACCCGCGCATGAGCGACGCCGATGTGCGTTCGGTGGTCGAATGGGTGCTGGCCGGCGCGCCGTCGAAGTAAGGTTTCAGGGGTGATTCAACCCCTATTGCCAAGCGCAGAAACGCGTGTGTATGATGGTTGTCTGTTGGGGCGGTAGCTCAGCTGGGAGAGCGTCGCGTTCGCAATGCGAAGGTCGGGAGTTCGATCCTCCTCCGCTCCACCAACGGAATTTGAAGGGCTCGATCGCGAGATCGGGCCCTTTTTGTTTTTTGGCGTCCCGGAAGCCGCGCATCTATCTCGAAATACAAACGTATACATTTGCATACGGGCGCACTATGCTTTGAGTCATCGATTCGAAGGAATGGACGTCATGCAAACCGTATCGGTACGAATTCCGGAAGACGACCTCGCGTGGCTGGTCGAGCTGCAATTGCCCGACGCGACGAGTCCGAGCGACAAGATTCGCGCGCTGATCGCCGACGCGCGCCGCCGCGTCAAGGGCGCGCATGACTTCGTCCGCTGCGCCGCGCTGTTCAGGGAGCAGGTGCGGCCGGTGCTCGACGCGATCGACGCGTACGAACACGCGACGCATCACCGCTCGGAAATCGTGACGCTGCTCGCCGCGCAACTCCCCGAACTCATGGCCAGCCTCGTGACGGCGGCGCCGCCGGGCAAGCCGATCGGCGAGGCGGCTGGCGAACTCGAGGCGCGGCTGACCGCGAAGAGCATGCGCGTGTTGCTCGGCCTGCTGCGCCTGGCCGTGACCGGCAACCCTCCCGCCTATCATCCTGATGTGCTCGATCCGTACGTGCACGAGGTCAAGGAGCTGGCGAGCCTCATTCAACCGGCTCAGGCCCATTCGTGAGCTGCCTGCGAACCCGGCGTCAGGCGCGCGGCCGGCCCGCCTGAATCCCAGAAGGAGTGACAAGTCGTGACGACAGAACATTTCGGTATCCGAGTCAAACGGTTGATGACCGCGAACGTGCATGCGTTGATCGGTTCGCTGGAAAACCGCATGCCGCAAGCGATCCTCGAGCAGTACCTGCGCGAATTCGACGATGTGATTGCGCAGGCGCGGGTGGCGCTGGGCCGGCACGAAGCGGCACGGTACCAGGCGGCCAAGGCGATCGCGCGCGTCAACAACGAGATCGAGCGACTGAACGACCTGCTGGGCACCGCGCTGGCCCGCAACGACGATGCGGCCGTGCGTGCCGGCGCGGAGCGGCAGATCGAGCTCGAGGATCAACTCGGCGTGCTCCAGCAGTCGCTTCACGACGCGAGCGAGCGCGCGCAGGCCGCCGAGGCGGACCTGCTCGGGCTGCGCGCGAAACGCGTGGAGATGGAAGCGGGGCTTCGCGAACTGATCGCGGCGCGCGCGACCGGCGACGGCGAGCGCCGGACGGAAGGGCCGGCGGGCGCGGGTGTCGACCCGAGGGCCGAGCAGCTCGAGCAGGGGTTTAACCGGACGATGGCCGGCGCGACCGGGGCGGTCGGGTTGGGCACCGGTTCATCGTCGGCTGATCCTTCGCTGTTGCATCGTCTGGAAACCCTGCACAAGGAACAGCGAATCGAGGAGCGCGTCGCCCGCTTGAAGTCGCAATCTGGCAAGCTGGCGGACGACATGTCTCGATGATTCGCCTCCGAACCTGAGAGCAAAACAACAATGACTTCTTCACTGATGCTGCCGGGCAATGCGCCGTTCGTCGCCGCGATCGGGCTGATGATCGTGATCGGCGTGCTGGAGTGCCTGTCGATGCTGATGGGGCTTAGCCTGACCGAGCATGCGGGCAACCTCCTGGTCCTGCATTTCGGTCTCGATCACGCGGATGGCGGCCCCGACGCTGGCGTCGTCGGCCAGTTTCTCGGCTGGCTGCACGTGGGCCGGGTGCCACTGCTGATCCTGCTGATCCTCTTCCTGCTCGGCTTTTCGGTGGTCGGTCTCGCGGTGCAGACGTCGATGCAGGCCGTCGCGGGCTTCACGATGCCCACCGGGCTGGCCGTCATGTTGGCCGCGCTTGCGGCATTGCCGTTCGTGCGTCACACCGGCAAGTTTTTCGCGCGCTTTCTTCCGCAGACCGAAACCACGGCGGTATCCGAAGCCGATTTCATCGGCCGCACCGCACGGATCGTCACCGGCGAAGCGTCGCTCGGCAATCCGGCCGAAGCGCGGCTCGTCGACGAGCACGGTCAGCAGCACTACGTCCGCGTCGAACCGGACGAGGCCGGCCGGACGTTCGCGAAAGGCACGACGGTTCTGCTCGTGTCGCGCATTTCGGGTTCGCGTTACCACGCCATAGAAAATCCCCGGCCCGAATTGCTCTGAATCCCGTTTCACCAGGCCACCGCCTTGAGAGCGGCGTGGACTGGCGCACCTTGCTGTCACCATCCGTACACAGGAGTCGAACAAACATCATGATGAATGCACTCTCTTTCTGGGGCGCTGTCGCATTGGCAGTGGTGGTGGGTATCTGCGTGATCGGCATGATCTTCGCGCGTCTTTACGTGCGAGCGTCGGCGGAGCGCGCCTTCGTCCGCACCGGGCTCGGTGGGCAGAAGGTGATCATGAGCGGCGGCGCGGTCGTGCTGCCGGTGTTTCACGAGGTGATCCCGATCAACATGAACACGCTGAAGCTCGAGGTGAGCCGCGCGACGCGCGACAGCCTGATCACGAAGGACCGGATGCGCGTCGACGTGGTCGTGGCGTTCTTCGTGCGGGTCGCGCCGACCGAAGAAGGCGTGTCGACCGCCGCGCAGACGCTCGGTCAGCGCACGCTGGCGCCGGAAAACCTGCGCGCGCTCGTCGACGACAAATTCGTCGATGCGCTGCGCTCGACCGCCGCGCAGATGACGATGCAGGACCTGCAGGACGCCCGCGAGAAATTCGTGCAGGGCGTGCAGAACACGGTCGCGGAAGACCTGACGAAGAACGGCCTGGAACTGGAAAGCGTGTCGCTGACCAATTTCAACCAGACGTCGAAGGAATACTTCGACCCGAACAACGCGTTCGACGCCGAAGGCCTGACCAAGCTCACGCAGGAAACCGAACGCCGCCGCAAGGAGCGCAACGAGGTCGAGCAGGACACCGAGGTGGCCGTGCGCGAGAAGAACCGCGACGCGCTGTCCCGCAAGCTCGAGATCGATCAGCAGGAATCGTTCATGAAGCTCGAGCAGGAGCAGCAGGTCAAGACGCGCACGGCCGAGCAGAACGCGCGGATCGCCGCGTACGAGGCTGAGCGTCATCAGGAGGCCGAGCAGAGCCGGATCGGCGCCGAGCGGCAGATTCAGGAATCGGAGATCCAGCGCGAGCAGGCAGTGCGCACCCGCAAGGTGGAAGCGGAGCGCGAAGTGCGCGTGAAGGAGATCGAGCAGGCGCGCGTCACGCAGATGGCGGCGATCGAGCAGGCGAAGGTGACCGAAATTGCGCAGCAGGAAAAGGCCATCGTGATCGCGGAGAAGTCCGAGGCGCAGTCGCAGGCGCAGGCGCGCGCGAGCGAGTCGCTCGCGGATGCGGTGCGGGCCGAGCAGCAGGTCGAGACGACGCGTCGCACCGCGGAAGCCGACCGGGCCAAGCAGGTCGCGCTGATCGAGGCGGCGCAGGAGGCGGAAACGCAGGCCGTTCACATCACGACGCAGGCACGGGCGGAACGCGATGCGGCCCAGATGCAGGCGGCCGCGATGGTCGAGCTGGCTGAGGCAGCGCGCAAGAAGGGGCTTGCCGAAGCGGAAGCGCAACGTGCGCTGAACGACGCGATCAATGCGCTGTCGTCGGACCAGACGAGCCTCAAGTTCAAGCTGGCGTTGCTGCAGGCACTGCCGGCCGTGATCCAGCAGACGGTCGAGCCGATGAAGGCAATCGACGGCATCAAGATCATCCAGGTCGACGGGCTCAACCGCGGCGGTAGCGCCGTGGACGGCGTCGCACCTGCTGCGAACGGTAGCAATCTGGCCGAACAGGCGATGTCGGCGGCGTTGTCCTATCGCGCACATGCGCCGTTGATCGATTCGCTGCTCGGTGAAATCGGGTTGTCAGGCGGCTCGCTGCAAGGGCTGGTGCCGGGTGTCGGGACGGAGGTGGCGGCGCCGCTGCACGCACCGGCACCGGCACCCGCATCGGCATATGCACCGGCACCCGCACCGATCACCGTCCACTCGGTTGGCGGTGCATTACCCAAAGCCGACGGCGCAGTGGCATGACGCTGGGGTGTGGGGCACGCCGTCCCGGCCCGGTAGCAGCGGGTTGGATGCGGGTGGCGCAGCGCGATGAAGCATCGTCGCGCATGCGTTGAGTTCCCGCCGGCGTCGGACAGGCCCGATCGAGCGATCGGGCCTGTTTGGTTTCAGAGCCCGTCCGCGACGGCGGCAAGCTTCACGTTCTTTGCACCGGCTAGCTCAGCAACTCGTAGGTGGCCTTGAACGTCGGCACCGCCAACGCGGCAAACCCCACCGTAATAACCGCGAGAATCATTATTCTCTTCCGCAGCATCGCGAAGATGACGAACGACAGCGCATAGAACGCGCAGGTCAGCAGGATGAGCCACCACAACGTTGCGTAGCCGGCGCCGCCTTCGAAGTTCGACACGTTCCGCGTGATCAGTGGCGCGACGTAACCAGCGGCGGCCATGCTCGCGGGCAGGCCCAGCACCGAATACAGGACGTAGACGATGATCTGTCGCGGTGTCGGATCGGAAGACGTCATGACGGGCGGTTCTTTTTCGGGTGGAGACGGGCCGCCGAACCGGTCGCCACGCGGGCAGGTTCAGGCAGCCAGCAGGATGCGGGCGTTTCCGGTGTTTGGCAACAACCGGCCGCCCGCTGCCTCCCTCACCCCCGCCCGAAACTCGGCCGCTTAGGATCGTAAGTCCACCCCGGAACGAGATAGCGCATCGCGACCGCGTCGTCGCGCGCCGTACCACCGACCTCCTTGTACAGCGCATGCGCGGCCTCGACCTGCGCCATGTCGAGCTCGATCCCGAGCCCCGGCCGCTCCGGCACCGCCACCTGGCCGCCGACGATCTTCAGCGGCTCGCGCGTGAGCCGCGCATCGCCTTCCTGCCAGATCCAGTGCGTGTCGATCGCGGTGATCGTGCCGGGTGCGGCTGCCGCTGCGTGCGTGAACATCGCGAGCGACACGTCGAAGTGGTTGTTCGAGTGCGAACCCCACGTGAGCCCCCAGTCGCGGCACAGCTGCGCGAGCCGCACCGACCCCTGCATCGTCCAGAAATGCGGATCGGCGAGCGGGATGTCGACCGCCTGCAGCCGCACTGCATGATCCATCTGCCGCCAGTCGGTCGCGATCATGTTGGTCGCGGTCGGGATCCCCGTCGCGCGGCGGAATTCGGCCATCACCTCGCGGCCCGAATAACCGCCTTCCGGCCCGCACGGATCCTCCGCATACGCGAGCAGGTGGCCTTGTCCGCGGCACAGCGCGACGGCTTCGTCGAGCGACCATGCGCCGTTCGGGTCGAGCGTCGTGCGTGCGTCGGGGAAGCGCGCCTTGATCGCGGCGATCGCTTCCATCTCGTCGGCGCCGGCCATCACGCCGCCCTTCAGCTTGAAATCGGCGAAGCCGTAGCGATCGACCGCGGCCTCGGCCTGCCGTGCGATCGCGGCCGGCGTGAGCGCTTCCTCGTTACGCAGCCGGAACCACGGGGTGCGCGCCTGCGCCTCGTCGCGATACGGCAGGTCGGTGCGGCCGCGATCGCCGATATAGAACAGATACGCGAGCATCGGCACCGCGTCGCGCTGCTGCCCTTCGCCGAGCAGCGCTGCGACCGGCACGTCGAGGTGCTGGCCGAGCAGGTCGAGTAGCGCCGCCTCGATCGCGGTGATCACGTTGTCGAGCCGCAGGTTGATCTCGTGCGGCTGGCGCAGCACCGCTGCTTCGCCGGCCGACGTCACCTCGTGGCGGATCGTGCGGCCCGCACCCGGACCCGCGCCGGACAGCGCCGCGCGCACTGCGTTGAGCGTCGCCTGGTAGCGCCCGATCGACTGGCCGACCACGAGATCCGTCATGCGCTCGAGCGCGTGGCGGATGCCTTCGCCGCCCGGCACTTCGCCGACGCCCGTGTGCCCGCTGCTGTCGTCGAGGATCACGAGGTTGCGCGTGAAGTACGGTGCGTGCGCGCCGCACAGGTTGAGCAGCATGCTGTCGCGGCCGGCGACGGGAATCACCTGCATGCGCGTGACGCGCGGGGTGCCGGCACGGCGGGATTCGGACATCGGTTCGCTCCTGGTTCCGGTGATGCACGGGCCGCCGGCGGCGCCGGCGCGGCCCGTGCCGTTCATTGAAGCTCGACGCGGCGGATCTCGCCGACGACGAACAGGTAGCAGATCACGGCGACGAGCGCGTGCGCGACGACATAGACCAGCGCGCCGTTGAACGAGCCGCTGCGGTCGACGATGTAGCCGATCGCGATCGGCGTCGTGATGCTGGAGAGGTTGCCGCACGTGTTGAGCAGCGCGCCGCTCAGGCCCGCGATCTGGCGCGGCGCGGTGTCGGCGTTGACGGCCCAGCCGAGCGCGCCGAGCCCCTTGCCGAAGAACGACAGCGCCATGAACAGCACGACGAGCACGTGCGAATCGGTGTAGTTGCAGACGATCATCGACATCGACAGCAGCATGCCGAACACGATCGGCACCTTGCGCGCAACCGACAGCGAGCGGCCCTGCTTGAGCAGCCCGTCGGACACGACGCCGCCGAGAATCCCGCCGAGGAACCCGCACACGGCCGGGATCGACGCGACGAGGCCCGCGTTGAGGATCGACATCCCGCGCGCCTGCACGAGGTAGACCGGAAACCAGGTGATGAAGAAATAGGTGAGCGCGTTGATGCAGTACTGAGCGACGTACACGCCGATCAGCATCCGGCTCTTCAGCAGCGCCTTCACGTGGCGCATCGACGGGCCGCCGTCGCGTCCGCCCGTTGCCTGGTCGATGTTGACGAGCGCGCCGCCTTCGGCGAGGTAGTCGAGTTCCGCGCGGTTGATGTTCGGGTGGTCCTTCGGGTCGTACATCGTGCGGTTCCACACCAGGACGAACGCGAAGCCGAGCACGCCCATCACCGCGAACACGGACTGCCAGCCGAACGCGTGCACGAGCCAGCCCATCAGCGGCGCGAACACGACGGTCGCCGCGTACTGCGCGGCGTTGAAGATCGCCGACGCGGTGCCGCGTTCGGCGGCCGGGAACCACGCGGACACGATCCGGCTGTTGGCCGGGAACGACGGCGCTTCGGCCGCGCCGACGAGGAAGCGCAGCCCGAACAGCAGCGCGAACGCGGCCGCGCCGCCGAAGAAGCCGATCGAGCCCTGCAGCAGCGTGAACAGCGACCAGAAGAAGATGCTGAACGCATAGACGATGCGCGACCCGTAGCGGTCGAGCAGCCAGCCGCCCGGCAGTTGCGCGATCACGTACGACCAGCCGAACGCGGAGAAGATGAAGCCGATCTGCACATGGCTCAGGTGCAGCGCGCGGGCGAGGCTCGGGCCCGCGATCGCGATCGCCGCGCGATCCGCGTAGTTGATCGTCGTGACCGCGAACAGGACGGCCAGCACCAGCCAGCGCACGCGCGTGCGCCGGGCCGTTGCCGACGCGGACGCCGGCAGCGCGTGAAGCGGATTCATGACTGTCTCCTCCGAAGGGCGGAAGGTGCCGTCGTGCGGCAGGCGCGTCGGTGCGCGCCATTCGTGTGGGTGCTGCCGGCCGGAGGCCGGACGCTGCTGCACAAGGGCAGGGCGTCCGGGCCATTCTGTCATGTCGAAATTTGCGGCTTCATGCCAATTGCTGACTTGATCGATTCAGCAATTGAATCGATCGGTCGGGCACCCGCTCAGACGCGCGCGTCGTCGGCGGCGGTGCCGTGATGGCGCGCCACGTGCTGCGCGAGAAACTCGACGGCGGCGCGCACGCCGGGCAACTGGCCGCGCCGGTGCGGCATCAGCAGCGTCGTCGTGACGGTGCCGGCGCGCCAGCCGGGCAATACGCGCACGAGGGCACCGGACGCGAGGGCCGCGCCGGCGATCCAGTCGGGCAGGCACGCGATGCCGAGGCCGGCCGTCGCTGCCTGCAGCAGCAGCGTCGATTCGTTGGCCTGCAGGCGCAGGCGCGGCGTCACGTCGACGGTGTCCCCGTCGCGTTGCAGCCGCCACGGCTGCTGGCCCGGGTGCAGCCCGTCATGCTGCGCGAGGTCGGCGGGCGTGTCCGGTGTGCCGGCACACGCGAGATAGGCCGGTGACGCGACGGCAACGATCGGCGATGCAGCGAGCGGGCGTTGCACGAGTGCGGAATCGGGCAGCGGCGCGAAATGGCTGCGCACCGCGATGTCGAAGCCTTCCTGCGCGATGTCGACGAGGCGGTCGCTCGCGTGGATCTGCAGCAACAGCTTCGGGTGCGCGATCGCCAGCGCAGGCAGGCACGGCGCGAGGATGTGCTGCGCAACCGGCACCGAGCTCGTGATCCGCACGACGCCGGCCGGCTCGGCGGTTTGGCGCAGCACCGCGTCGCGCGCGCTTTCGGCCTCGATCACGGCCGCGCGCGCATGTTCGAAGAATTCGGTGCCGACCGGCGTGAGCCGGAAGCTGCGCGACGTGCGATGCACGAGCCGCGCGCCGAGCGTGCGCTCGAGCTCGGCAACGCGTTTGCTGACCGTCGATTTCGGCAGGTCGAGCCGGCGCGCGGCGGCCGACATGCTGCCGGCGTCGACCGCCTGCACGAACAGGTAGAGATCGTTCAGGTTCACTTCCAGCGTCCACATGAGGAAACGACGGGTTTCGATTTTAGCGGCTACTGCGTCATCGTTCGCCGTGGGAGCATGACCGCTCGTTCAACTTCCGCGGAATCCCCCGATGTCTCCCATCCTTCTCTACGGCATTCCAGCCGGCTGTTCGTTCGGCTCGATCGTTGCGCTCGAATGGATCGGCCGCCCGTACCGCCTGTCGCGCATCACGATGCCGGGAGCCGTGACGAGCGACGCGTTCCTCGCGCTGAACCCCGTCGCCGAGACACCGGCGTTCGTGACCGCGAACGGCGACGTGCTGACCGAAAGCCTCGCGATCCTCGGCCACATCGGCGCGCAGGCGCTCGACAGCGGCCTCGCGTTCCGCCAGGGCAGCGCGGATTTCGACCGGCTGAACCGGATGCTGGCGTGGCTGAACACGACGTTCTTCAACGCGTTCGGTGCGCTCTGGTACGTGTACGAACACGACACCGAAGGCGCCGAGAAAGCGGCGTTGCAGGCATACGGCCGCGGCAAGGTGCTGAAGGCGCACCGGCAGCTCGAGGCAATGCTCGAGCGCGGTGACGGCCCGTGGTTGCTGGGCGCACGGCGCACGCTGGCCGACGCGTACTTCGCCGGGATCGCGCGCTGGGCCGACTATCACGCGGTGTTCGAGCCCGCAGCGTTCCCGCGCATCGCCGCACTGCGTGCGCGGCTCGCCGACGATGCCGGCGCGCGGTTCGCGCAAGCGATCGAGGAAAACCTGCCGCTGCCGGCGTCGTCGGCGTTCGAAGGGCATGTATCGCTCGACGACGCGCTGGCAAGCGCACGCGAAGTCTCGATTCCGGCCCGCGCGGTCTGACCGGCGTCGTGATCGCTTGACGGGATGGAACGCGCTGATGCCATATTTTTACCCGGATGATATTGACATCCAATTTATACCCGGATAAAAATAGCGACATTCCGATTCCAGCCTGCGGGCGATCACGATGACTACCACCACACTGCTTCCTTCCTACACGGCGTTCGACGGCCACCGGCGCCTCGTGTCGGGCCCGCTCGCGACGGTCGCGCTTGCGGTCCGGCGGGCTGCCGGCAATGCGATGCCCGGCACGATCCTGATCTTCGACGATGCGACGGGCCGCTCGATCGACCTCGACCTGCGCGGCACGGCAGACGAGATCCACGCACGCTACGCGCCGCCGTCGGGCGATGCAGCCGGTGCCGCCGGCGAGCC
>NZ_JAAGPE010000295.1:0-11462 GCF_017104605.1 Burkholderia sp. Ac-20384
TCCGTTCGCGCCACGGCAGCGCGGCGTCGACCGGCACGAGCGAGCGCGACAGCGCGTTCGCGATCGCTCGGCTCAGGCCTTCCTTCGACTTGAAGTGGTACAGCACGCTCATCGGGTCGCAGCCGACCGACTGCGCGAGCTTTCGCACGCTGAACGCGGCTTCGCCGACGTCTTCGAGCAGCGTGAGCGCGGCCGCGACGATGGCCTCCTTGTCGAGGCCACGCGGGCCCTGGGCGGGTTTGTCTTTCATCGATGCGGGCTGGCGAGCCGGTGAGGCACCGGCTGTAAACTTGACGAAAGTTTATTCTACACTGTAGAATTATTTCTGCGGTGTAGAAATTGGGTGTCCCGGCACCTTTCAATACGTGCTTTCGCACAGTCCGGGATCCAGGCGGCACGAGCGTGCCCGCCGTCAACACGGGCCATCGCGCCCCTTTTCACGTTGACACCCATGTGGAACCGGCTGCCCCACCCGCGAAGCCAGAAGGCTCTTCGACAGGCGGCCCAAGACCATGCAAGTGCAATCATGACTTTCAATCATCAACCCCTGATCCAGGGCGAATCGCGTTTCGAACAAACGCAACTGAACATCGAAAAAGACAACTGGAACTGGTGCGACCCGGCCCGCTACGACGGCGAGCGCCCGGCCAACTGGTACGAAGCGTCGCTGTCGCGCCACGCGAACAGTGCGCCGCTCGCACACGATGCCGTGTGCGACGTGCTCGTGATCGGCGCGGGCCTGCTCGGCGCGTCTGCCGCGCTGCATCTCGCGGAAGCGGGCGTCGATACCATCCTCGTCGACAAGCACCACGTCGGCTCGGCCGCTTCGGGCCGCAACGGCGGGCAACTGACGCCCGGCCTCGCGCGCTGGGAAGCCGCCGACATGATCGATCACCTGTCGCACGACGATGCGAAGCGGCTGTGGCGCTTCGCATCGGCCGAATCGATGGACCTGATCGATGCGATCGGCGCGCGTTACGCGCTCGAGCTCGACCGCAAGCGCGGTCACATCACGGCAGCGGTTCACCCGGGCCACATGAGCGCGCTGCTCGACGGCGCGGATGCGCGCCGCCATCTCGGCGACGCGGGCGTGACGCTCGTCGGCCGCCATCAGCTGCATGACGACTACGTGCGCTCGGGGCTGTACCACGGCGCGGCAATCGACGCGATCGGCGGGCAGATTCATCCGCTCGCGCTGGTGCGCGGCCTCGTGCACGGCTTCCGCCTGAACGGCGGCGCGCTGTTCGAGGGCACCGAGGTGCTCGAGCTCGACGAGACGCCGGAGGGCGTCGTCGCGACGACGCCGGGCGGTACGATCACCGCGCGCAAGGGCGTCGTGCTGGCGCTGCACAACACGACGTTCCGGCTGCTCGACGACGGCGCGGCGACCACGGTGCCGTTCTTTACCTACGTGAGCGTGACGGCGCCGCTCGACGTCGATGTCGCGACGCTGATGCCGGCCGGCATGCCGGTGTACGACACGCAGTTCCAGATCGACTACTACCGGCCGGTCCGCGGCAACCGCCTGCTGTTCGGCGGGCAGGGCACCGGCACGTGCTGGGCGCAGCCCGACGTGAACGCGTACCTGCTGACGCGGCTGAACACGGTGTTTCCGCAGCACGACGGCCGGTTTGCGCTCGACTACTGCTGGAGCGGCGTCAGCGACTTCACGCTGAACGGCGCGACCGACAGCCGCAAGACCGACGGCCGCGTGCCGATGTACATGGTGCAGGGCTGGAGCGGCCACGGCGTCGCGCAGACGGTGCGGATCGGCAAGGCGATCTGCGACGATTTCGTCGGCCGTAACGACGACTTCTCGATGCTGACCGGCATCGACCATCGCGCGATTCCGCTCGGCCGCCAGTTGTCGCCGATCGCGATTCCCGCCGCGAAGGCCGCGATGAGCGTGATGAGCGCGCTCAACCCGGGGCGGATGATCTCGTTCTGACGCTGCTGCGGCAGGCAACAAAAAAGCCCGATGCGATTGCTCGCATCGGGCTTTTTTACGTGCTCGGACGGTGGCGCTTACGCGATCCGCTTCGCGAGTTCGACGGCCTTGCCGATGTACGACGCAGGCGTCATCGCGAGCAGGAGATCCTTCGCCTCTTGCGGGATCGCGAGCGTGCCGACGAATTCCTGCAGCGCTTCGCGCGTGATGCCCTTGCCGCGCGTCAGCTCCTTCAGCTGCTCGTACGGGTTCTCGATGCCGTAGCGGCGCATCACCGTCTGCACCGGCTCGGCGAGCACTTCCCAGCAGTTGTCGAGATCTTCGTTCAGGCGCTGCGGGTTCACTTCGAGCTTGTCGAGGCCGCGGATCAGCGAGTCGTATGCGAGCAGCGAGTAGCCGAGCGCGACGCCCATGTTGCGCAGCACCGTCGAGTCGGTCAGGTCACGCTGCCAGCGCGACACCGGCAGCTTGTCGGCGAGGTGGCGCAGCGTCGCGTTCGCGAGGCCGAGGTTGCCTTCCGAGTTCTCGAAGTCGATCGGGTTGACCTTGTGCGGCATCGTCGACGAGCCGATTTCACCGGCCTTCGTCTTCTGCTTGAAGTAGCCGACCGAGATGTAGCCCCACACGTCGCGGTCGAGGTCGAGCAGGATCGTGTTCGCGCGCGCCACGGCGTCGAACAGCTCGGCCATGTAGTCGTGCGGCTCGATCTGGATCGTGTACGGGTTGAACGTGAGCTTCAGGCGGTTTTCGATCACGTCGCGCGAGAACGCTTCCCAGTCGAATTCCGGATACGCGGACAGATGCGCGTTGAAGTTGCCGACCGCGCCGTTCATCTTGCCGAGGATCTCGACCTTCTCGATGCGCGTGATCGCACGGGCGAGGCGGGCCGCGACGTTCGCGAGTTCCTTGCCGAGCGTCGTCGGGCTGGCCGGCTGGCCGTGCGTGCGCGACAGCATCGGCTGCTCGGCGTGCGCGTGTGCGAGTGCGACGAGGCGCTGGTAGACCGTGCGCAGCGCCGGCAGGATCACGTGTTCGCGCGCGCCGGCGAGCATCATCCCGTGCGACGTGTTGTTGATGTCTTCCGACGTGCACGCGAAGTGGATGAATTCGCTGGCTTTTTCGAGTTCTTCCTGGCCCTTCACCGATTCCTTCAGCCAGTATTCGACGGCCTTCACGTCGTGGTTCGTCACGCGCTCGATGTCCTTGATGCGGGCGGCGTCGTGCGCGGTGAAGCGCTCGGCGAGCTGCAGCAGGAATTGTTCGGATGCATCGGAGAAGCGCGGGACTTCCGCGAAGCCGGCGCGCGACAGCGCGATCAGCCAGTGCACCTCGACGGTGACGCGGTGGCGCATGAAGGCGGCTTCGGAGAGCCAGTCGCGCAGCGCTTCGGTCTTGCTGGCGTAGCGGCCGTCGATGGGCGAAAGCGCGGTGAGGGCGAAAAGCGTATCGGGACGAGTGTCGGACATGATCGGGCGGGCCTTGGGGCCGGGTCGAGCGAGGGGAGGAGAATCCGGCATTTTACCATTGGCGCGGGACGATCCCGGTCGCGCGCGGCCGGCGGGCGTCTCCGGGTGCGGATGCTGTCTCGGCGCCCGTTCCCGGCGGGGCGCCGGGCCGCTCGCCGCACCGCCGGCCGGGCCCGCCCGCCGGTAGAATGCAGGCTTCTTCCCGACCGCCGCCCGCCGCGCCCGCCTGCATGGAACTGAAATGGCTCGAAGACTTCGTTTCGCTCGCGGAAACGCGCAGCTTTAGCCGGTCCGCCGAGCTGCGGCACGTGTCGCAGCCGGCGTTTTCGCGGCGCATCCAGGCGCTCGAGGCATGGCTCGCGACCGAACTGATCGATCGTTCGGTCTATCCGACACGGCTCACGCAGGCCGGGCAGATCTTCTACGAACAGGCGCTGACGATGCTGTCGCAGGCGCACGAGGCGCGCACGCTGCTGCGCGGCCACGTCGGCGCGCCGGTGCCGACGATCGAGTTCGCGGTGCCGCACACGCTGTCGCTCACGTATTTCCCGCGCTGGCTGCAGCGGATCGAGGCGAAGATGGGTCAGGTCCATACGCGGCTGCGCGCGTTGAACGTGCACGACGCGGTGCTGTCGCTCGTCGAGGGCGGCTGCGATCTCGTGATGGGCTACCACCACCCGAGCCATCCGGTCGCGCTCGATCCGGCGCGCTACGACATGCTGATCCTCGGCAGCGAGCCGATCAGCCCGTTCTCGGCGCCGGGCCGCGCGGGGCGGCCGCGCTATACGCTGCCCGGCACGGCCGACGCGCGCGTGCCGTACCTGTCATATACGCCGAATGCGTATCTCGGCCGGATGACGGAGGTCATCGTCGCGAATGCGACGACCCCGCTGTTCCTCGATCGCGTCTATGAAACCGACATGGCCGAAGGGCTGAAGGCGATGGCGCTCGCGGGCCACGGTATCGCGTTCCTGCCGCACAGCGCGGTCGAGGATGCGGTCGCGGGCGGCCGCCTGATCCGGCTCGACCGGTCGGTGCGCGGCGGCGCGTACCCGTTCACGCTGACGATGGAGATCCGGCTGTACTGCGACAAGCTCGCGCTGCAAGGCGACGACCCGCGGCAGAAGCTCGTGCGCGCGCTGTGGGACGTCGTACGCGACGAACTGCGCGAAACCGCAGGTTAACCGTCGGCGGTTAACCACCCACCGCGCGGCCCGGCCGGCTGTCGTCGAGCTTGCGCCGCCTGTCGGGCGGCTGTCCGGCGGCCCTCCCGCCTCCACGAAACACGATTTTTCACGCACGCGATGCACGATCGATCGCGTGCGTTCTTGCGCAAATCGACCGCAGATTTGCGAAAAATCGCGATCATGCAAGAAACGCATAATCGAATAAGCAAACGGCATTGGATAAAAAAAACGGGTTTTTCGACAATGTGCGCACCTGTTGACCGTTGGAGCATCCATGTCTTCGCAATTGCAGTCCATCCCGTCCTACCTGCACGCCGACGATCTCGGCCCGTGGGGCAACTACCTTCAGCAAGTCGATCGCGTCGCGCCGTACCTCGGCTCGCTGTCGCGCTGGCTCGAAACGCTGAAGCGCCCGAAGCGCATCCTGATCGTCGACTGCCCCATCGAGCTCGATAACGGTACTGTCGCGCACTTCGAAGGCTATCGCGTGCAGCACAACGTGTCGCGCGGCCCGGGCAAGGGCGGTGTGCGTTACCACCAGGACGTGACGCTGTCGGAAGTGATGGCACTGTCCGCATGGATGTCGGTCAAGAACGCGGCCGTGAACGTGCCGTACGGCGGCGCGAAGGGCGGTATCCGCGTCGACCCGCGCAAGCTGTCGCGTGGTGAGCTCGAGCGCGTGACGCGCCGCTACACCAGCGAAATCGGCATCATCATCGGCCCGAACACCGACATTCCGGCGCCGGACGTCAACACCAACGAACAGGTGATGGCGTGGATGATGGACACGTACTCGATGAACCAGGGCCAGACGTCGACCGGCGTCGTGACCGGCAAGCCGATCGCACTCGGCGGTTCGCTCGGCCGCAAGGAAGCAACGGGCCGCGGCGTGTTCGTCGTCGGCAGCGAAGCGGCGAAGAAGAAGGGCCTCGAGATCGAAGGCGCACGCATCGCGGTGCAGGGCTTCGGCAACGTCGGCGGCATCGCGGCGAAGCTGTTCCAGGAAGCGGGTGCGAAGGTGATCGCGGTGCAGGATCACACGGGCACGATCTACCAGCCGGCCGGCCTCGATTCGAACAAGCTGCTCGACCACGTCGCACGCACGGGCGGTGTCGCGGGCTTCGAAGGCGCGGAGCCGATGCCGAATGACGAGTTCTGGACGGTCGAAACCGACATCCTGATCCCGGCGGCACTGGAAAACCAGATCACCGAGAAGAACGCAGGGAAGATCCGCACGAAGATCATCGTCGAAGGCGCGAACGGCCCGACGACGACGGCGGCGGACGACATCCTGACCGCGAACGGCGTGCTGGTGATCCCGGACGTGATCGCGAACGCAGGTGGCGTGACCGTGTCGTACTTCGAATGGGTGCAGGATTTCTCGAGCTTCTTCTGGACGGAAGACGAGATCAACCACCGTCTCGAACGCGTGATGCGCGAAGCGTTCTCCGGCGTGTGGGCGGTCGCGGAAGAGCACAAGGTGTCGGTGCGTACGGCAGCGTTCATCGTTGCGTGCAAGCGCATCCTGATGGCGCGCGAAATGCGCGGCCTGTACCCCTGATTCGCGGTTGCGGATTTCAGATCGGTTGACTACGATCAATCCATGACGCAATCCATCCGGTTGCGTGCATGAACCCTCGCGGGCGGTGCCGAATCCGGTACCGCCCGCGCGCGCATTCAGGCGCCGGAAGGGGCGCCCGAAGCCGGGAGGAAGGCTTCGCGCAGCGCGATTCGTAGTGCGGTAAACAACCAGTACTTTCAAAAATATTACTTTGATACACTGGCGCGGGTTTTAGCCAAGGAGATGACCAAAATGAAATACCAAAAGGCAGTCCTGATGTTCGCGGCGCTTTGCGCGTTCGCAAGTGGCGCGCATGCTCAGGAGACGGGCACGCTGAAGAAGATCAAGGACACGGGCGTGATCGCGCTGGGCCACCGCGAATCGTCGATTCCGTTCTCCTACTATGACCAGAACCAGCAGGTGGTCGGCTATTCGCGCGAATTCCAGCTGAAGGTGGTCGACGCGGTGAAGAAGAAGCTGAACCTGCCGAACCTGCAGGTGAAGAACATTCCGGTCACGTCGCAGAACCGCATCCCGCTCGTGCAGAACGGCACGGTCGACATCGAGTGCGGCTCGACGACCAACAACGCGGAACGCCAGCAGCAGGCTGCGTTCTCCGACACGATCTTCGTGATCGGCACGCGCCTGATGACGAAGAAGGATTCGGGCGTCAAGGATTTCGCCGACCTGAAGGGCAAGACGGTCGTGACCACCGCCGGCACGACGTCCGAGCGCCTGCTGCGCAAGATGAACAACGACAAGCAGCTCGGCATGAACATCATCAGCGCGAAGGATCACGGCGATTCGTTCAATACGCTGGAATCGGGCCGCGCGGTCGCCTTCATGATGGATGACGCGCTGCTCGCGGGCGAGCGCGCGAAGGCGAAGCAGCCGGGCGAGTGGGTGATCGTCGGCACGCCGCAATCGGAAGAAGCGTACGGCTGCATGATGCGCAAGGGCGATGCGGACTTCAAGAAGGTCGTCGACGACGCGATCTCGCAAGTCGAGAAGTCGGGCGAAGCCGCGAAGATCTACGCGAAGTGGTTCGAAAACCCGATCCCGCCGAAGGGGCTGAACCTGAACTTCCCGCTGTCCGATTCGATGAAGAAGCTGTACGCGAACCCGAACGACAAGGCGCTCGACTGACCGCACGGCCGTTGATGCAGAAATGACGCTAATGAGACGGAAGAGGCCTCGCTTCTTCCGTCTCTTTTTGCTGGAGTCTTGCCCATGTCTTACCACTGGAACTGGGGCATCTTCCTGAGCCCCGTATCGACCGGCGAGCCGACGACTTATTTCGGATGGCTGATGTCCGGCTTCTGGGTGACCATCGAAGTGTCGCTCGTTGCCTGGGTCATCGCGCTGATCGTCGGTTCGCTGTTCGGCGTGCTGCGCACCGTGCCGAACAAATGGCTGTCCGCGATCGGTACCCTGTACGTGTCGATTTTCCGGAACATTCCGCTGATCGTGCAGTTCTTCGTCTGGTATCTCGTGATACCGGAACTGCTGCCGGCGTCGATCGGCACCTGGATCAAGCAGCTGCCGCCCACCACGCAGTTCTTTACCGCGTCGATCATCTGTCTCGGCCTGTTCACGGGCGCGCGCGTGTGCGAACAGGTGCGCTCGGGGATCAACGCGCTGCCGAAGGGCCAGCGCGCCGCCGGCCTCGCGATGGGTTTCACGCAATGGCAGACGTACCGCTACGTGCTGCTGCCCGTTGCGTACCGGATCATCGTGCCGCCGCTCACGTCGGAATTCCTGAACATCTTCAAGAACTCCGCCGTCGCGTCGACAATCGGCCTGCTCGACCTGTCCGCGCAAGCGCGCCAGCTCGTCGACTACACCGCGCAGACGTATGAGTCGTTCATTGCGGTGACGCTCGCCTACGTGATCATCAACCTCGTCGTGATGTCGTTCATGCGCTGGATCGAAGGCCGTACGCGGCTGCCCGGCTATATCGGAGGCAAGTGATGCATCAGTTCGACTGGAGTAGTATTCCCGGCGCGCTGCCGACGCTGTGGACGGGGGCGGTCGTCACGTTCCAGATCACGCTGATCGCGATCGTGGTCGGGATCGTCTGGGGCACGCTGCTGGCGCTGATGCGGCTGTCGGGTGTCAAGCCGCTCGCGTGGTTCGCGCAGGGCTACGTGACGGTGTTCCGCTCGATCCCGCTCGTGATGGTGCTGCTGTGGTTCTTCCTGATCGTGCCGCAGCTGCTGCAGGGCGTGCTCGGGCTGTCGCCGACGATCGACATCCGCCTCGCGTCGGCGATGGTCGCGTTCTCGCTGTTCGAAGCCGCGTATTATTCCGAGATCATCCGCGCCGGCATCCAGGCGGTGCCGCGCGGGCAGGCGAACGCCGCGTTTGCGCTCGGCATGAACTACGCGCAGGCGATGCGCCTCGTGATCCTGCCGCAGGCGTTCCGCGCGATGGTGCCGCTGCTGCTCACGCAGGCGATCGTCCTGTTCCAGGATACGTCGCTCGTGTACGTGATCAGTCTCGCGGACTTCTTCCGCACGGCGGCCAACATCGGCGATCGCGACGGCACGACCGTCGAGATGGTCCTGTTCGCCGGCGCATGCTATTTCGTGATTTGCTCGTTGGCGTCTGCACTCGTCAAGGGTCTCCAGAAAAAGGTCACAAGATGATTTCCATCAAGAACGTTTCGAAGTGGTACGGCCAGTTTCAGGTCCTCACCGATTGCACGACCGAGGTCAAGAAAGGCGAAGTGGTCGTCGTGTGCGGCCCGTCCGGCTCGGGTAAATCCACGCTGATCAAGACCGTGAACGGCCTCGAGCCGTTCCAGCAGGGCGAGATCCTCGTGAACGGCCAGTCGGTCGGCGACAAGAAGACGAACCTGTCGAAGCTGCGCTCGAAGGTCGGGATGGTGTTCCAGCATTTCGAGCTGTTCCCGCACCTGTCGATTACCGAGAACCTGACGCTCGCGCAGATCAAGGTGCTCGGCCGCGGCAAGGACGAGGCGAACGAGAAGGGCATGAAGCTGCTCGACCGCGTCGGCCTGAAGGCGCATGCGCACAAGTTCCCGGGCCAGTTGTCGGGCGGCCAGCAGCAGCGTGTCGCGATCGCGCGCGCGCTGTCGATGGACCCGATCGCGATGCTGTTCGACGAGCCGACGTCCGCGCTCGATCCCGAGATGATCAACGAAGTGCTCGACGTGATGGTCGAACTCGCGCAGGAAGGGATGACGATGATGGTCGTCACGCACGAGATGGGCTTCGCGAAGAAGGTCGCCCATCGCGTGATCTTCATGGACAAGGGCGCGATCGTCGAGGACGACCGCAAGGACGATTTCTTCTCGAATCCGAAATCGGAACGCGCGAAGGACTTCCTCGCGAAGATCCTGCACTGAGCGTTCGTGCGCGTCGGCGCGGCAGGTGCGCCGATACGAAAACCGCCCGGCCGAGCGCCGGGCGGTTTTTTTTCGTCCGCCGGCGGCGGGCGTTACCAGCTGTAGCGGTAGCCGACCTGCCCGACGATGCCGCGCCGGTAGTCGCCGCCGATGTTGCGCGCGATCTTCGCGTTCGCGTACAGCTCGCCCGACTTGCCGAAGCCCGCGGTCACGCCGACGCCGAGCTCGTACCACGTGCGGCCGAGATGCGTCGCGAACGGCGTGCCGCCGACGACGGTCTGGCCCGGCGACAGGAAGTCGTGCAGCACGTCGGCCGTGAAGTACGGCGTGGCAGCACCGCCGCCCGAATCCGACTGGAGGTTCGGCCGGAAGATGCGTACGCCGACGCGGCCGCGCAGCGCGTTCGTCGTCGTACCCGATACCGCCGAGACGTTGTCGTTGAACCCGTTCAGCTTCAGGTACTGATACATCAGCTGCGCCTGCGGCTCGACCGCGACCGGCAGTGCGCCGATCGCGAACGGCTTGCCGACTTCCTGCGACAGCGCGATGCCGAAGCCGTTCTGCGACGCCTCGTTGCCGTAGCTGTCGCGATAGCGGTTGCCGTAGTGCGTGATCTGACCGACGCTGTCGAAGTACGTGCCGTCGGACAGGTACTTCGTCCAGTAGCCGCCGAGGCTTTGCGCGTGCATTTCGACCGAGCCCGTGGACGTCGACAGGTTGGCCGTATCGGCGCGCGCCATGTCGCTGAAGCTCGCGTTCGACACGCCGATGCTGGCCGTCACGCCCGCATGCGTGCTGCCGCCGCCGTTCGGTGCCTGGTCGAGCGTCCAGTCCTTGCCCAACTGCGCGAAGAACGTGCGCTCGTCGGCCGCGAAACGGCCCGCATTCGCGTCGAGACTCTGGCCGCCGATGCGCCCCCACACGCCGTCGCGATTGCCCGGCTGCTGCTTTTCGAGGTTGTAGATGTCGCCGACGCGCTCGTGCAGCTTGCCCAGTGTCGAGAAGCCGTAGTCGGCGTTCAGCAGCGGCGTGAGGGCGTAGCCCGACACGCCGGGGCGGTACGCGAGCGTGCCGCCGTTGCCATTTCCGTTGCCGCCGCCATCGCCGCCGCCGGACGGGTGAATCGGGTCGCCGGGGTCCGACGGATCGAGTTGCGACCGCAGGTACCAGCCGTTCGCGTCGCTCTGCCCGCCGCGATAGAGCCGGTACTCGTACGCGCCCGCCTGCACGGGGCCCGCGAGCTGGAACGCCGATGCGGTGGTCGTGCCGCCGTTGGCCGTGACGACCACCGGAATCCCGTCGCCCTTCGTCTGCGCGCCGGTGCCGGCCGTGTTGGCGATCTTCAGGCCCGTCGTGCCGCTCGCGGCGCCGCCGTTCACGATCACCCGGTCGGTCGGCGATGCGTCCGCGCCGAGGAACGTGTTGAGCGCGATCGTGCCGCCGTTGCCGACGTAGCTGCCGGTCGTCAGCGTCTTGTAACTGCCCGCGAGCGTCGGCGAACCGGTCGGCGCGGCGAATGCGACCAGGCCCGCGTTGTTCAGGCTGCTCAGTACCGAGCTGCCCGTCATGCGCCACGTGCTGGTGTTGTCGATGGTCAGCGCGACCGGGTCGATCTTGCCGGTTAGCGTCGTGCCGTTCGCGAGGAACACGTTGCCGGTGCTCGATGCGTCGGAGACGATGTCGCCGGCCAGGTTCACGGCCGATGCGGTGAAGGTGGCGTGGCTGCCGTTCGACAGGTCGAGCAACGTGCCGTTGCCGGCCGTCACGACCGTGCCGTTGCGCACAGCGATGTCGGCCGTGCCCCCGCGCGCGTGCTGGTGTCGGGGATGGGCGGGCTGTCGCGCGCCGCGCTGCCGTCGATTCCCGGCGTGGAGAACTTCAAGGGCCGCGCGTTCCACTCGCAGCAGTGGGATCACGACTATTCGCTCGA
>NZ_JAAGPE010000296.1:0-11286 GCF_017104605.1 Burkholderia sp. Ac-20384
ACTCGTCGAGCTGCGCGGCCGACGGCGCGGCCGCGACGCGTTTCGCGGCCGGCACGACGGGCTGCGGCGCGCACGCTTCGGACAGCACGTCTTCCGGCAGCGCGAGCACGACCGGGCCGGGCCTGCCGGACGTCGCGACGTGGAACGCATGGCTCAGGTATTCGGGAATGCGGCGCGGGTCGTCGATCTGGGCGACCCATTTCGCCATCTGGCCGAACATCCGCCGGTAGTCGATTTCCTGGAAGGCTTCGCGGTCGAGGTGCTCGCGCGCGCACTGGCCGACGAACAGGATCATCGGCGTCGAATCCTGGAACGCGGTGTGCACGCCGATCGACGCATGGGTCGCGCCGGGCCCGCGCGTGACGAACGCGATGCCGGGGCGGCCGGTCAGCTTGCCGACGGCCTCGGCCATGTTCGCGGCGGCCGCCTCGTGGCGGCAGACGACCGTCTGGATACGGGCGGTGTCGTCCGCGAGCGCATCGAGTACGGCGAGGAAACTCTCGCCCGGCACGCAGAACACGCGTTCGACGTGATTGACGAGCAACGCATCGACGAGCAGTCGCGCGCCGGTGGTGGCGGGCTGCTCGAGATCCTTGGAATGCGACATGGGCTGCCGTCTCCCTGGGTAGCGGGACGTACAGCTTACGCCCGTTGACGGGGCGGTGAAAAGTGTCGGAACACGTAGGATTTCAGCGCACGTACTTCGGTTTCGGCCGAACGGCCAGCTTGTGCGGGCCTCCCCGACGCTGAAAAATCGAGCGCTACGAATGTCGAGCCGGCCTGCTTGGCGTGGGCGCCGCGGAAGCGGCCCTATCCGGACCGAAATGAACGGTAAGCCGGCGTTCGCTTCCGAATCGATACCGAGGTGAGTGCGCATGTACACACATGGATTTACATCGTCGACCAAGCGGATATACTGTACATCCACAGTACATCCGGATGTTGAGGGCGACATGCATACGACGAGGGTATTTCGGAACGGCAACTCGCAGGCTGTGCGTATTCCTGCCGATCTTGCCTACGAGCGCAGCGATATCGAACTCGAAATCGAGCGCATCGGTGACGAAATCCGTATTCGGCCGGCGCGGCGGCCTTTGACGAACGTCCTCGAGAAGTTCGCGAAATTCGGGCCGGATTTCATGGCCGAAGGGCGCGGTGACCACGAGCAGGCCGAACGCGAGGGTTTGTGATGGCGCGCTACATGCTCGACACCAACATGTGCCTCTACCTGATGAAGAATCAGCCGGAGCAGGTTGCGAGACGATTTGCGCAGTGCTACACGGGGGACGTCGTGATGTCGGCGATCACGTACGCCGAACTCGAGTACGGCGTCACCGCGTGCGCGAGTCCAGCGCGGGAGCGCGGCAATCTTGCCGCGCTGATCGACGATATTCCTGTCGCGCCGTTCGACGTCGCGGCTGCGCAAGCGTACGGCCCGGTCCGCGAGGCAACCCGCGAGCGGAAGAAGGATCACCTCGACAAGCTGATCGCCGCACACGCGGTGTCGCTCGATGTCGTCCTCGTGACCAACAACGAGCGGGATTTCGACGGCTATCCGGGATTGCGGCTGGAAAACTGGCTGAACGACTAGTGCCAGGTACCGAGTTCGGCGGTCATGCGGGAGATTGATCCGTCCCGCGTGACCGCCGGATCCGGCATCAGCACTCGACGATATTGACCGCCAGCCCGCCGCGCGACGTTTCCTTGTACTTCGTCTTCATGTCGGCACCCGTCTCGCGCATCGTCTTGATCACGGAGTCGAGCGACACGTAGTGCGAGCCGTCGCCGCGCAGCGCCATGCGCGCCGCGTTGACCGCCTTCACCGACGCCATCGCGTTGCGCTCGATGCACGGGATCTGCACCATCCCGCCGACCGGGTCGCAGGTGAGGCCGAGGTTGTGTTCCATCCCGATCTCGGCCGCGTTCTCGACCTGGTGCGGCGTGCCGCCGAGCACGGCCGCGAGCGCGCCGGCCGCCATCGAGCACGCGACGCCCACTTCACCCTGGCAGCCGACTTCCGCACCGGAGATCGACGCATTCAGCTTGTAAAGAATGCCGATCGCGGCGGCCGTCAGCAGGAAGTCGATCACGCCCTGTTCGTTCGCGCCGGGCGTGAAGCGCGTGTAGTAGTGCAGCACGGCCGGGATGATGCCGGCCGCGCCGTTGGTCGGCGCGGTGACGACGCGGCCGCCGGCCGCGTTTTCCTCGTTGACCGCGATCGCGTACAGGTTGATCCAGTCGATCATCGACAGCGGGTCCTGCAGCGCGCGCTCCGGGCTGCCCGTCAGCGTGCGGTACAGCTGCGGCGCGCGGCGCTTGACCTGGAACGGGCCGGGCAGGTTGCCGTCGGCTTCCGGGTTGCCGATTCCGCAGCCGCGCGACACGCACGACTGCATCACGGCCCAGATCTTCAGCAGGCCGTCGCGCGTCTCTTCCTCGGTGTGCCACGCTCGCTCGTTTTCCCACATCAGCTGCGCGATCGACTTGCCGGTCGACTCGGTCAGCGCGAGCAGCTCGGCGCCGGTGCGGAACGGGTGCGTCATCTGCTCGGCCGCGCTCAGCACCTTCGTGTTCGGTGCGCCGGCCGTCACGACGAAGCCGCCGCCGACCGACAGGTAGGTGCGCTCGACCAGCACGTTGCCGCTCGCGTCGGACGCGCGCAGTTTCATCCCGTTCGGGTGCTCGGGCAGCGCCTGGCGGTAGAACGCGATGTTCTCCTTCAGCACGAACGGCACCGGATGCGTGCCGAGCAGCGCGAGCTTCTTCGATTTGCGGATGTCTTCCAGCCGCGCGTCGATGGTTTCGGGATCGACGGTGTCGGGCGCGTCGCCGAGCAGGCCGAGCATCACGCCGCGGTCGGTGCCGTGGCCTTTGCCGGTCGCGCCGAGCGAGCCGTACAGCTCGACCTTCACGTGTGCCGTTGCGTCGAGTTGTCCGTCGCGCTCGAGGCCCTGGACGAACATCAGCGCCGCGCGCATCGGCCCGACCGTATGCGAGCTGGACGGACCGATACCGATCTTGAAGAGGTCAAAGACGCTGACTGCCATGTTGATTCCTGCCTTGCTTTAAGAATAATGCTAGCGCGCCTGCAATGGCAGGCACGCGGCGAGCCATGCGGGCGGCGTTGGGGAAAGCTGCTGCGCGACGCGGGCATAGCGCCCGTCGAGCCGCGCGGCCAGATGAAAGAGTTCGGTGGCGTTTTTCGGGTCCCACTGCCCCGTGTAGCCCGGCAGGCCGGCCTCGCGGCGCTTCGCGTCGAACGGCACCGGCGAATTCACGAATTCCTCGTGGGTCTTCTCGCCGAGCGCGTACGGCACGAGCCAGTCGAGCGCGACCGCGAGCGTCGCGCCGTTCGCGCCCCGTTCGCGCAGCCAGTTGCGGTTGAAGCGGCGCGCGGCGAGCGCGGCCGTCACCAGCGGCTGCAGGTCGTAGACCGCGTAATGCAGCGCATCGCGTTCCTCGAAGTCCCAGGTCTTGCCGTCCGGGCCGATGTTGTCGGCGAGATGCTCGACGAACAGCCGCTGCGCGGCATTCATCATCTTGCGATCGCCGAGCGTGAACGCGGACAGCGCGATCAGCTTGATCCGGTGGCTCTGCCAGTTGTTGCGCCAGGTGCCGGTGAGCGGGCGCTTCTGCGCGTCGATCTGCGCGACATAGCCGGCGCCGAGCTTCGCGATGAACGCGGCCGTCGCGTTGCGGGTCTTCACCGGCAGCGCGCTCGCGGTCATGTCGTACGCGACGATCAGGCTTTCAAAACGCGTCTCGTCGATCGGGTTGAAACTCGGCTGGTAGGTCGAAACCCACGCGGACAGGAAGCGGTCGACGAGCTGCAGGTAGCGTGGCGCGTTCGTCACGCGCCACGCGAGCGCCGCATCGCGCATCAGGTCGAGATCCTTCAGCGCGGCAGCACTCTGGTCGTAGATGCCTTCGTGCGGCAGCGTGCCCTCGGTGTGCACGCGCGCCATCGCCTTTGGCTGCTCGCCGATACGCGCGTCGACGCTGCGGATCAGCGCCTGGATGCCCGGCTCGGCCTGTGTCGTCTCGCTCGCCTGCAGTGCCGGCGCCGCACAGAAATTCATCGCCGCGCGCGCGCTGCCGGACGCGCCGAGGCTGGCGGCGGCAAACGACAGCGACGCAACGAGCATCGGCACGACGCGGCGCGCGCGCGGCCGCCTTTGCATTGCACCATGGCCCGGAAACATCGGACGCACCATGCGGAACTCCTTCATTGGCTGGATCGCGTGTGATGTTAGCCGGATTGGCGGGCGAACGTGAACCGGTTCGAGCGGCGAACAAAAAAACCGCACGCAACCCCGGGTTGCGTGCGGTGCGGTCACCATCTGGCGGCTCCTGGCCTGGCGTGCGTTATGCGTATTCCGACATCGGCACGCACGAGCAGAACAGGTTGCGGTCGCCGTAGACGTTATCCGCGCGGCCGACCGGCGGCCAGTACTTGTTCGTGCCGAGCGACGCGACCGGGTACGCAGCCTGCTCGCGCGAGTACGCGTGCGGCCATTCGTTCGCGGTGACGACGGCCGCCGTGTGCGGTGCGTGACGCAGCGGGTTGTCCTCGCGGTCGGCGCGGCCTTCCTCGACTGCACGGATTTCGTCGCGGATCGCGATCATCGCGGCGATGAAGCGGTCGAGTTCTTCCTGCGATTCCGATTCGGTCGGTTCGACCATCAGCGTACCCGGCACCGGGAAGCTCATCGTCGGCGCGTGGAAGCCATAGTCCATCAGGCGCTTCGCGACGTCGTCGACGCTGATGCCGCTCGATTCCTTGATCGGACGCAGGTCGAGAATGCACTCGTGCGCAACCAGCCCGCCCGGGCCCGAATACAGCACCGGGTAGTGCGGCGCGAGGCGCTTCGCGATGTAGTTCGCGTTGAGGATCGCGGTTTCCGTCGCGGCGGTCAGGTTCTTCGCGCCCATCATCGCGATGTACATCCACGAGATCGGCAGGATCGACGCCGAGCCGTACGGCGCGGCCGATACCGCGCCGATGCCGTCTTCTTCACGCGTGTAGCCGGTCGAACGCTGGTTCGGCAGGAACTTCGCGAGGTGCGCGCCGACCGCGACCGGGCCGACGCCCGGGCCGCCACCGCCGTGCGGGATGCAGAAGGTCTTGTGCAGGTTCAGGTGCGACACGTCGCCGCCGAACTGGCCCGGCGCGGTCAGGCCGACCATCGCGTTCATGTTCGCGCCGTCGACGTACACCTGGCCGCCGTGCGCATGGACGATTTCGCAGATCTCGCGGACGTTCTGCTCGAACACGCCGTGCGTCGACGGATACGTGATCATGATCGCCGCGAGGTCCTTCGCGTGCTCGTCGGCCTTCGCCTTCAGGTCGGCGATGTCGACGTTGCCCTGCGCGTCGCAGGCGACGACCACGACCTTCATGCCGGCCATGTGCGCCGATGCCGGGTTCGTGCCGTGGGCGGACGCCGGGATCAGGCACACGTCGCGATGGGCTTCGCCGCGCGATGCGTGGTAGGCGTGGATGATCAGCAGGCCCGCGTACTCGCCCTGCGAGCCCGCGTTCGGCTGCAGCGACACGGCCGCGTAGCCGGTGGCCGCGACGAGCATCTGCTCGAGCTGGTCGATCATCTCGCGGTAGCCGACGGTCTGCTCGGCCGGTGCGAACGGGTGGATGCCGCCGAATTCGGGCCACGTGACGGGCAGCATTTCCGACGTCGCGTTCAGCTTCATCGTGCACGAGCCGAGCGGGATCATCGAGCGGTCGAGCGCGAGATCCTTGTCCGACAGGCTGCGCAGGTAGCGCAGCATTTCGGTTTCGGAATGGTGGCGGTTGAACACGTGGTGCGTCAGGTACGCGCTCGTGCGCTCGAGGCCGGCCGGCAGCGCGGCGACGCCGGCGAGGCCCGCGTCCAGCGCGTCGACGGCCGGTGCGGTGCCGCCCGCGGCTTGCGCGAACACGGCGAGGAGATCGGCGAGGTCGTCGCGCGTCGTCGTTTCATCGACCGATACGCCGACTTGCGTGTCGCTCACGCGGCGCAGGTTGATGCGCTTCGCCTTCGCGAATTCGTGAACCTGCGCGGTGCGCGCGCCGGTGTCGATCGTCAGCGTGTCGAAGAACGTGTCGTTGACGGTCGCGAAGCCGAGCTGCTTCACGCCGGCGGCGAGCAGCGCCGCGATGCGGTTCACGCGCAGCGCGATCGTCTTCAGGCCGTGCGGGCCGTGGTAGACCGCGTACATGCTGGCCATGATCGCGAGCAGCGCCTGCGCGGTACACACGTTCGACGTGGCCTTTTCGCGGCGGATGTGCTGTTCGCGCGTCTGCAGCGCGAGGCGCAGCGCGGGCTTGCCTTGCGCGTCGACCGTCACGCCGACGAGGCGGCCCGGCATCTGGCGCTTGAATTCGTCACGCACCGCGAGATACGCGGCGTGCGGGCCGCCGAAGCCCATCGGCACGCCGAAGCGCTGCGTGTTGCCGATCGCGACGTCCGCGCCCCAGTCGCCCGGCGGCGTGAGCACGGTGAGTGCGAGCAGGTCGGCCGCGACGACCACGTGGCCGCCGGCCGCGTGGATCGCTTCGGTGAGCGCGCGGTAGTCGCGCACGTCGCCGTTCACACCCGGGTACTGCAGCAGCACGCCGAATGCATTCGCTTGCGCAGCGTCGGCGGCCGGACCCGTCTTGACCTCGATGCCGACCGGCAGCGCGCGCGTGCGGATCACTTCGAGCGTTTGCGGCAGCACGTCGTCGGCGACGTAGAACACGTTCGACGTCGGCTTGCCGGTGCGCTGCAGCAGCGTCATCGCTTCGGCGGCGGCGGTGGCTTCGTCGAGCAGCGATGCGTTCGAGATCGCGAGGCCCGTGAGGTCGGCGACCATCTGCTGGAAGTTCAGGAGCGCCTCGAGGCGGCCCTGGGAAATTTCGGGCTGGTACGGCGTGTAGGCCGTGTACCACGCCGGGTTTTCGAGCACGTTGCGCAGGATGACGGCCGGCGTGTGCGTGTCGTGGTAACCCTGACCGATATACGAGCGGAACACCTGGTTCTTGTCCGCGAGAACACGCAGGGCGGCGAGGGCTTCGGCCTCGCTCTTCGGCTGCGCGAACGGGCCGAGCGGCAGCGTTTCGGCGCGGCGGATCGAGGCCGGGATCACGGCGTCGATCAGGGCGGCGCGCGACGCGAAGCCGAGCGTGTCGAGCATGGCCTGCTGGCTGGCGGCGTCGGGGCCGATGTGGCGTTCGGCGAACGCGTCGTGCGTTTCGAGCGCGGCGAGCGAGAGGGGCGTGCGGTTCATCAGGCGGTCCGGGTGTTCGAGCTTCATGGCGTTCCTTGGTCGGCCCGAGGGGGTGCTTCGACACCGGCTCGGGCCGCATGCTTGGCAATCGGCCGGAGCGTGCGCCTGGACGCTCGCTCCGGCTTCGCGCGAGGCAGGGCGGCTGACCTGCCCCGCGCGATACGAGTGAGAAAGTTAGTCGCCGATCAGCTTCTTGTAAGCGTCGGCGCTGAGCAGGTTGTCGGTATTGGCGCCGGCGGCGAGCTTGATCTTGAACAGCCAGGCTTCGTACGGATCGCCATTGACATCTTCCGGCGTGTCCGCGGCGTCCTGGTTGAACGCGATGATCTCGCCCGATACCGGCGAGTAGATGTCGGATGCAGCCTTCACCGACTCGACGACGCCGATGGCGTCGCCTGCCTTCACCTGCTTGCCGGCTTGCGGCAACTCGAGAAACACGATGTCGCCAAGCGTGCTCTGTGCGTGATCGGTGATGCCGACCGTCAGCGTGCCGTCTGCTTCGGTGCGGATCCACTCGTGTTCGTCGGTGTATTTCAGATCGGCCGGGACGTTGCTCATCGGAAGCTCCTGATTAAAAGGGTTTATTCGTTTTGCTGACGCGCCGCCGGGGCGCGCCGGGTGTGGTGTTGCGCCGGGCGCCATCTCCCGGCTTCCCGGGAGGCGGGCCTCCCGGCCGTTACGCAGCGAGGACCTTGCCGTTGCGCACGAACGGCAGTTTTACCACGCGCGCGGGAAGATTCTTGTCGCGAATTTGCACCTGGACCAGGTCGCCGATCTGGACGGCCGCCGGCACGCGCGCGAACGCGATCGATTCCTGCATCGACGGCGAGAACGTGCCGCTCGTGATCTCGCCTTCGCCGTGCGGCGTGACGACCTTCTGGTGCGCGCGCAGCACGCCGCCGGCCTTGCCGTTTTCCTTCTGCAGGATCAGGCCGACGAACGCGGCGCGGGTGCCGTTGGCTTCCAGTGCGGCGCGGCCGACGAAGTCGCGCGGCGCGGTAAGGTCGACCGTCCACGCGAGGCCCGCGTCGAGCGGCGACACGGTGTCGTCCATGTCCTGGCCGTACAGGTTCATGCCGGCCTCGAGGCGCAGCGTGTCGCGCGCGCCGAGCCCGCACGGGCGCACGCCGTTTTGCTGCAGCGCGTTCCACAGCGCTTCGACGTGCACGGCCGGGACGATCACTTCGAAACCGTCTTCACCGGTGTAGCCGGTGCGCGCGACGGTGAGATCGCCGAACGGCGTGCCGGCGACCTGCGCGGCGTTGAACGGCTTCAGTTCGCTGGTGGCGGCGCGCGCGGCGGGCACCGTCGACCACGCTTTTTCGCGGGCGTTCGGGCCCTGTACGGCGACGATCGCGAAATCGCGGCGCGGCGTGATCGTGACGCCGAAGCCGCCTTGCTCGTTCAGCTGGTTGAACCACGCGATGTCTTTCTCGGCCGTGCCGGCGTTGACGACGACGCGGAAGAATTCTTCGGTGAAGTAGTAGACGATCAGGTCGTCGATGACGCCGCCCTGCGGATTGAGCAGGCACGAGTAGAGGGCCTTGCCGGGCGTCTTGAGCTTGCCGACGTTGTTCGCGATCGCGTGCTCGAAGAACGCGCGCACGCGGCTGCCGGTGAAATCGACCACGCACATGTGCGACACGTCGAACATGCCGGCGTCGGTGCGCACGGCTTCATGTTCTTCGATCTGCGAGCCGTAGTTGACGGGCATGTCCCAGCCGCCGAAGTCGACCATGCGGGCATTGAGCGCGCGGTGCGCGGCGTTGAGCGGGGTGTGATTCAGTGCAGTCATCGAGGCCTCAGGCAAGGCGCTTGCGCGCGGATCAGAACGGCCATGTGCCGACCACCGCGGCCAATGGCCTGCGAGCGATCCGGTACATGCCCCTCTGTCCTCGATACCTGAGAGATTGCGCTGCCGGCCGAGCCTGGCGAACGCGCGCCCCTTCGGTGGGCAGCTTGCCCGCGCAGCGGATGCGCTGCGGGCTACTGCCGCTCTCCAGAGTGCGGGGAGAGTGTGGCCCGCGCAATGCACGGACGGGATTCCCCGACGCGGTCGGTCCTTTTGCCTGAGAGTTTGCGGGTGTGCCCCTTCGGCGGCGCAACCGGTGCTGAAACAGCACGGTTACACGCTCTCCCGACGCGTGCGGGCGACTGTACGCGAGCGGGTGGGCCTTGTCAATTTGAGCAAAAGAATGTCGCTTCGCGACAAGCGACGGCAACCGGTGCCGCCGCTTTTTCCGCTCCGGCGGGCGCCGGTGCGTTACTCGCCGATCGCGCGCGCGGCCGTGTCGAGTTCCTGGTTCAGCACGCGCTGCTCGTCGCCGGACAGGCCGCCGCTGTGTTGCGCGGACATGTCGTTCGATTCCTGGCGAATCACGTCGAGGCGGTGGTGAAGCTGTGCGCCGTAGGGCGGCGGGTAGTAGCCGCCGTTCACGCGCGCATCGATGCGGCGGTGCAGGTTGTCGATCCGGCCCTGGATCTGCTGCATCCGCTCGTTCGCGACGACCTGCGGATTCGGCCGCGGCGGGGGTGCCGGGCGGACCGGCTGCTGCGGCTGCACGATACAGGCCGCAAGCGAGGAAACCAGGACGCAGCACGCTGCTGCGCGAATCAACCGTTGCATCAACATTCTCCTGACGGATTGGTGTCGGATCGACTTTTTTGAGAAACGCATCAGACCAGTCTGCCGCTGACTTTCGTTCCCCCGGCATTTGTAACCGAATGTTCCGGCTGGTCCGCGCGCACCCGCGCGGGCCGGCCGCTACCGGCCCGCGCGCGGTGTCAGATCGTGCGGCGCACGAACGGCAGCCGGCGGCCGTCGTGCTCGCTCTGCGCGGCGAGTTCGATGATCGTCATCACGTCGACGGCGTCCTGCGCGGTGACGGGGAACGGCGCGCCGTCGTGGATCGACGCGGCGAGCGCGCGGTAGAACTCCGCGTACTGGCCGTCGAGCGTCGGCACCGGGCGCTCGACCTCGACTTCGCCGTCGAGCACGCGCAGCAGGCCGGGCGGGTTGCCGCCGCCGAATTCGACGTCGTCCGCGGTGAGGCCGGCCTTGAGCTGGTCCTCCTGCGTGTCGAGCCCGAACTTCTGGTAACTGCCGCGGGTGCCGTGCAGCGTGAAGCGCGCGGGTTCGATTGCCGACAGCGCGCTCGCATGCAGCGCGACGTCCTTGTCCGGATAGCCGAGCTGCAGGTGCACGAAATCGGGCGCCGTGCCGTTGTCGCGGCGCGTCTTGACGGTCGCGCTCACCGTTTCCGGCAGGCCGAACAGCGCAAGCGCCTGGTCGATCAGGTGCGGGCCGAGGTCGAGCAGCAGGCCACCACCACGGGCGGGCTCCTCGCGCCAGCGCGTGCGCGGCGTCGGGCGGAAGCGGTCGAAGTGCGATTCGAAACACGTCAGCCGGCCGAGCTCGCCCGATTCGACGATGCGGCGCACGGTGAGGAAATCGCCGTCCCAACGGCGGTTGTGGAACGGCGCGAACAGCCGGCTGCGCGCATTCGCGAGCCGCGCGAGCGCGAGCGCCTCGTCGGCGGTGAGCGTGACGGGCTTGTCGACGACCACGTGGCGGCCGGCTTCGAGCACCTGGCGCGCGAGCGCGAAGTGCGTGTCGTTCGGCGTGGCGATCACCACGCACTCGATGTCGTCGAGGCCGAGCAGCGTGTCGAGATCGGGGACGACGCGCGCGCCCGGATACGCCGCCTGCGCGCGATCGGGCTGCCCCGTCGCGATCGCGGCGACTTCAGTGCGGCCGCTCGTGGCGATCACGGGCGCGTGGAACGTCGCGCCGGCGAAACCGAAACCCATCAAACCAATCCTGAGCAATGACGACATGGCAATCCCTGGCTGCGAAGGAAACTAAAGGACGGTGCGCCGAGACGGCGCGAAGACGACCGGCTATTTTGGCATGGCGCCGCCGCTTGCACTGGCGCGTTCGGGCGAAACGCGCGTCGCGATGCGGCGTTTGCGCAAGGAAAGCCGGCATTTTGCGCGGGCCTGCGTGACGTCCGCGCGGGG
>NZ_JAAGPE010000297.1:0-11093 GCF_017104605.1 Burkholderia sp. Ac-20384
CCGAACGACAGCCCGACGCTGCCAAGGATCGCGACGGTTGCGACCACCGTCGCCATCGTCACCGGCTCGCCAAGCAGCAGCGCACCGAGCGCAACCGCGACGATCGGGTTCACGTACATGCAGCTACTCGCGATGATCGGGCTCGTGTGGCGGATCAGGTAGCCGTAAGCGACGTACGCGGCCATCGTGCAGAACACCATCAGGTACAGGAACGCGAACACCGGCCCCACCATCAGGTGCTCGACGCGCTCGCCGACCAGCCACGCAACGAGCGTCGAGATCATGCCGCCGAGGCCGATCTGCAGCGACGTGGACAGAAACAGGTCGGACGGCAGCTTGAGCCGCGTCGCGAGATGCGCACCGCCGGCCCAGAACAGGGCGCCGGCCAGCACGCAGATCGTGCCGAGCGCCGAATTCTGCGCGGCCGCGCCGCCCGAGTTCAGCACGACGATGCCGACCATCCCGAGCCCGACGGCCGACCACTCGCCTTTCGTGACCGGCCGCCCGGCGACCGCCGCGATCACGGTCGCGAACAGCGGCACCGTGGCCACCATCACCGCGGCCGAGCCGCTGCTGACCAGACTGATCCCGAGCGCGATCGTGCCGGACGACAGCGCGACGAGCATCGTGCCGACGATCCCCGCATTGCGGATTTCGAGCAGCGTCGGCCATTCGGGCTTGCGCCGCAGCGCGAAGATGAACAGGCCGATCCCGCCGAGCAGGTTGCGCAGCCCCGACAGCAGCAGCGGCGGGAACGACTGCAGCGCGAAATGCAGGCCGCTGTAGGTCGAACCCCAGACGAAATAGATGAAGACGAGCGCCAGCGCCACGCGGCCGCCGCGGCTTTGCGGCAGGCGGATCCGGAACGAGAAGCGGGCGAAGAAATCGAGGAGACGGTCGAGCGGCGTCATCGTGCAGCCTGCCCGCACGTCACGCCGCGTGCTCCGCTGAAAGACGCCGGCGATGCCGGCAAACGGCCCTGGCGGGACCGGGAAGGCAGAGCGAACGTGCGGAACGACATGGCAGTGCGAACGGCGACGAAAGAGAACCGGCAAGCGGCGGCAGAGGGACAAAAAAACGCGCGCAACCGTTTCGGCTGCGCACGCTCGGCATTATGGCATCAAGGATTCGAAAGCATCGTCGGACGAGTCTGAAAGGATCACGAATGATGTTTCCGCGCGACATTTTTCAGCCGGCAGGCAAGTGAAATCGGGGGCCGGATGTGCGCCCCGCATGCGTTGCCGGGGTGTCAATCCGTCCCGCCATCCACGCCCATCCGTCACGATCGAGTCAGCCATCGGCCGAACGGCCAGTCCTGCACGCCGGCGAGCGCTTCCCCCTTATCGTGACGGTCGGCTCACGCGCCCCCCACCCTGCGCGGCCCTCTTTCGCAACCCGCACCATCCATACAAAATTTTGTATAATTCAACTATTCTTCCGCCGAAGCCGGTTGTTTTCGTCGGCAGCGCGCTTGCCGATCTTCGCGGCTTTCCGTTGCCCGCGCGACGCGAAGCCGGTCACCAGATCGATCAGGTGCAACGCGGCCTGGCGCCCGACGACTGGAAGCCGATGCGTACCGTCGGCGTCGGCGTGCGGGAAATTCGCCTGCGCGATGCGAGCGGTGCGTTCCGGATCATTTACGTCGCGACATTCGCCGACGCCGTCTACGTGCTTCATTGCTTCCGGAAGCAATCGGCGCGCACGACCAGGGCCGATATCGAACTGGCCACCCGGCGCTATCGCGCGCTGACGATGGAGAGGAAAGGATGACCAACGAACGTTATTCAAGCGTCTGGGACGCAATCGAGGGCCAGCCGGCCGAAGCCGGGAACATGAAGCTGCGATCCGAGCTGATGATCGCGCTCAAGCAGCGCATCGCACAGCTCGAGCTCAGTCAGGCCCAGGCCGCGAAACAGCTGGGTGTCACGCAGCCGCGCGTCTCCGACCTGATGCGCGGCAAGATCAACCTGTTCGGGCTCGACGCACTGGTGAACATGGCGGCGGCCGTCGGCCTGCGCGTCGACCTCCAGGTGCGCGACTCCGCATGACGCGTCACGTGCGATGCCCGCGATGCCCGATGCATCGCGGCACGTGCACGCGCCGCCACCGCACGCCGCGCATCGCTCACGATCCGCCGAACCAGTTGTACCCCTGGTCGACCCAGTAGCCGCCCGGGAACGTATCGGTCACGAAGATCTCCATGATGTGCTTCGGATTCTTGTAGCCGAGCTTGGTCGGCATCCGCAGCTTCATCGGGAAGCCGAATTCCGGCGGCAACCGATGGCCGTCGTACTCGAACGCGAGCAGCGTCTGCGGATGCAGCGCGGTCGGCATGTCGATGCTCTCGTAGTAATCGTCCGCGCATTTGAAGCCGACGTACTTCGCCCGCGTATCGGCGCCGGCGCGTGCGAGAAACGCGCCGAACGGCGTGCCGCCCCAGCGGCCGATCGCGCTCCACCCTTCCACGCAGATATGCCGCGTGATCTGCTCCGCGTGCGGCAGCGCATACAGTTCGTCGAGCGTCCACACGCGCTTGCCCGTCACGCGGCCGGACAGCACGAGCCGATACGTCGACGCATCGACGTGCGGCACGTCGTCGATCCCGTAGTACGCGTTGAACGGGAACGGTCGCGTGATGTCGGCTTCGGTGTAGGTCGGCGCGAGCCGCTCGCCACTGAACAGCCAGGCCTGTACGCGGTCGTTCATGCGCGACACCTTCTCGAGAAACGTGTTGACCGACGCGTCGTCCTGCAGCGTGCAGCCGGTCAGCATCGTCAGGCCGCCGAGCGTCAGGATGCGTCTATTGAACAGCCGCCGCGACGGCATCTCGAGCTCGCGGCGCACGTCGAGTTCGAGCGACTTCCGGTCGAGCGTCCAGCGCGAACCGTCGCGCTTGTCTTCGGATTGCGACATGATGATTTCCTTCACCCGAAGTTGACGGGTCAGCGCCCGCGCAGCATCGCGAGCAGCGAGCGCGGCACCAGCAGCGCCATCGCGACGTGAACGACGATGAATGCGACGAGCAGCGACATCGCCCAGAAGTGCACGACACGCGCGTTGTCGTAGCCGCCGAACAATTCGCGCAGCAGCGGGAATTGCACGGATTTCCAGATCGTGAGCCCCGACAGCACCAGCACGACGAGATCGACGATCGCGGTCAGGTAGGCGGCACGCTGCACCGCGTTGTAGACGCTCAGGTCGGCGTGAGACAGCCGCCCGCCCAGCGCGGCACGGACGTCGCGCCAGATCGACACCGGCGTGACGGGCAGCATCTTGCGCGCAAGACGCCCCGTTGCGATCGACATCGTCAGGTAGAACAACCCGTTGAAGACGAGCAACCACATCGCCGCGAAATGCCATTGCAGCGCGCCGCCGAGCCAGCCGCCCAGCGTGAGGCCATGCGGGAACGTGAACGGCGGATAGATCGGCGACGCGTCGTAGATGCGCCAGCCGGACAGCACCATCAGGATCGCCGCGAGCGCGTTGAGCCAGTGGCTCGCGCGCACCCACAGCGGATGGATCGGGCGCGCGGGCGGCGTGGCGGCCGCGCGGCCGGTGGCGGGAACGGTTTGCATGATGAAGACTCCCGGAATGAGTCGACGGGACGGGACGAAATGCGGGCGGCCGCCGTGCGACGCACGCGCCGGCCGCGCCGCGTCGGCCTCCGTCAGTTCGACGGCGCCATCTTGTCGCCCGACGGCTTGCCCATCTCGTCGTGCGACATCGCGTCCTTCTTCATCGCGTCTTTCTTCATCGCATGCTTCTTCATGCCGTCCTTCTTCATCGCGTCATGGCCCATTGCATCCTTGGCCATCGCGTCGTGACCCATCGCGTCCTTCGACATCGACGAGCCCGGCTGCGACATCGCGTCGTTCTGCGCATACGCGCCCGTGGCGATCGTGGCGAAGGCGGCGACGCAAGCGGCAATCAGTACTTTTTTCATGACATCTCTCCAAAACATGGGTTTAAGGAGCCGAATAGACGGACGACGTCGCGGGAAATGACAGCCGCTGCGAAAATTTTTTTTGAAGTTGCGCGAAAGCGCGTCATGTTGCACCGCTTCGCCGTTGCCGGCCAAGCCGGGAGGCCATGCGGCGGCGACGCGCGCTGCCATTTCGACGGGCCATCGTAACGCCCGCCATGCTGCGGCCGCACCGGTGCATCCGATCCTCTCCCGGTTGAAACCGCCGCCAAGCCAGTGTATCGTGTGCCCTGCTAACGCGGGGGTCCTGCAATGCGTCCGGTCAAACAACCGGCATTGCGGGTGAGAAATACCCTTTGAACCTGATCTGGATAATGCCAGCGCAGGGAAGCGTACGGATTTCGCCGCCATCCTTCTGACGAAATCCGCCGCCTCACCAAGCCTCGTCTCCTGCTTAGCTCGAGCCCCACATACGTCAAGGGCTCCGGGCAAGCGCCGAAGCGCCTGTCCGGCGCTCACACAGGAGATTGCATGAACGCCAATCCGAAGTTTCTGTCCGCCGACGCTCATGTCGATGCCGCGGCCGTCGCCCCGCTGCCGAATTCCCGCAAGGTTTATGTAACCGGCTCGCAGCCCGACATCCGCGTGCCGATGCGTGAAATCACGCAGGCCGACACGCCGACCGGCTTCGGCGGCGAAAAGAATCCGCCGATCTACGTGTACGACACGTCGGGCCCCTACACCGATCCGGAAGCGAAGATCGACATCCGCGCAGGCCTCGCCGCGCTGCGTCAGGGCTGGATCGACGCACGCGGCGACACCGAAGTGCTCGGCGGCCTGTCGAGCGAGTACGGCCTCGAACGCGCGGCCGACCCGGCCACCGCCGACCTGCGGTTCCCGGGCCTGCACCGCAACCCGCGCCGCGCCCAGGCCGGCAAGAACGTCTCGCAGATGCACTACGCGCGCCAGGGCATCATCACGCCGGAAATGGAATACATCGCGATCCGCGAGAACCAGCGCCGCGCCGAGTACCTCGAGAGCCTGAAGGCTAGCGGCCCGAACGGCGCGAAGCTCGCCGCGATGATGGGCCGCCAGCACCCGGGCCAGGCGTTCGGCGCAGCGGCTTTCGGCGCGAACGCGCCGGCCGAGATCACGCCGGAATTCGTGCGCTCGGAAGTGGCATGCGGCCGCGCGATCATCCCCGCGAACATCAACCACCCGGAATCCGAGCCGATGATCATCGGCCGCAACTTCCTCGTGAAGATCAACGCGAACATCGGCAACTCGGCCGTCACGTCGTCGATCGGCGAGGAAGTCGACAAGATGACGTGGGCGATCCGCTGGGGCGGCGACACGGTGATGGACCTGTCGACCGGCAAGCACATCCATGAAACGCGCGAGTGGATCATCCGCAACAGCCCGGTGCCGATCGGCACGGTGCCGATCTACCAGGCGCTGGAAAAGGTCAACGGCAAGGCCGAGGATCTCACCTGGGAAATCTTCCGCGACACGCTGATCGAACAGGCCGAGCAAGGCGTCGACTACTTCACGATCCACGCGGGCGTGCGCCTGCAGTACGTGCCGCTCACCGCGAACCGGATGACCGGCATCGTGTCGCGCGGCGGCTCGATCATGGCGAAGTGGTGCCTCGCGCATCACAAGGAAAGCTTCCTGTACGAACACTTCGAAGAGATCTGCGAGATCATGAAGGCGTACGACGTGAGCTTCTCGCTCGGCGACGGCCTGCGCCCCGGCTCGATCTACGACGCGAACGACGAAGCGCAGCTCGGCGAGCTGAAGACGCTCGGCGAACTCACGCAGATCGCGTGGAAGCACGACGTGCAGGTGATGATCGAAGGCCCCGGCCACGTGCCGATGCAGCTGATCAAGGAGAACATGGATCTCCAGCTCGACTGGTGCAAGGAAGCGCCGTTCTACACGCTCGGGCCGCTGACCACCGACATCGCACCGGGCTACGACCACATCACGTCCGGCATCGGCGCCGCGATGATCGGCTGGTTCGGCACCGCGATGCTGTGCTACGTGACGCCGAAGGAACACCTCGGCCTGCCGAACAAGGACGACGTGAAGGAAGGCATCATCACGTACAAGCTCGCCGCGCACGCCGCCGACCTCGCGAAGGGTCACCCGGGCGCGCAGGTGCGCGACAACGCGCTGTCGAAGGCGCGCTTCGAGTTCCGCTGGGAAGACCAGTTCAACATCGGTCTCGATCCGGACAAGGCGCGCGAATTCCACGACGAAACGCTGCCGAAGGATTCCGCAAAGGTCGCGCACTTCTGCTCGATGTGCGGCCCGCACTTCTGCTCGATGAAGATCACGCAGGACGTGCGCGAGTTCGCGGCGCAGCAGGGCGTGTCGGAAACCGAAGCGCTGAAGAAGGGGATGGAAGTGAAAGCGGTCGAGTTCGTCAAGACCGGCGCCGAAATCTATCACCGTCAATAAGCGAACGCGCGGCCCGGCGATCCCCGCCGGATCGCGTCGCGATGCACGAAGCCCGCTTTCGAGCGGGCTTTTTTACGCATGTCGCGTGCCTGCCGGTACACGGGAAAACCACCGGAAACAAATCATTACGAAACCGCGCGAGCCTTAACAAGTCCTTACAGCAGCGTCGGGAGGCGGCGCGTAGATTGGGTTCATGCGCGGCCGCCGGCCGGTCGCGTGTCCTCCGTTCACAACCGCAAGGACAACGATCATGAATTCGATACGGCGTATTGGGATTTGCGCGCTGCTCGTCGCGACCGTGGCCAGCCTGTCGGCCTGTGACTCGATGTCGAGACGCCAGCGTGACACGGCAATCGGTGCGGGTGTCGGCGGCGTCGCCGGCGCGGCAATCGGCGGCAGCGCGCTGTCGACGCTGGGCGGCGCAGCGGCCGGCGGCATCATCGGTAACCAGGTCGGCAAGTAAGCGGCGCAGCGCGTCGCGACGGTCAACCAGACGGCGTTTTCGCGGTGCGGAAGCGCCGTTTTCGCATGCGGCGCCGCAACGTGCCAGCCGAGCGCGCGGAAATGATCCGTTACCGTTTTGCACACCGTGTCATCGGCGCGCGGCCTAAGCTTAAGCATCTGCCGATTGCCGGCTCCGCCGGAGAGACATCATGAACAGGACCTTCGTCGCCGCGGCGCTCGCCTGCGTGACGCTCGCCGGCTGCTACTACCCGTACGGCTATTATCCTGGCGGCTATTACACGGCTGCACCGGTGCAGCCGGCCCCCGTCTACGTCGATCCGGGCCCCGCCTATTACTATCCGGCCCCGGCCTATGCACCCGCTTGGGGCGGCTATTGGGGACCGGCGCTCTCGCTCAATTTCGGCTTCGGCGGACGCGGCGGCTGGCGCCATCACTGATCGGGCACGACCGCCGGCGGGCGGCCGCCCCTCGCCGGCAACCGGCGCCCCTCCCGTTTCTTGCCATTTCATCGAAACGTGAAACGACGGCGTGGTAACGGGGTGTAAGATTCATCGCATCCCGTCCCTGCCCTTCACGATCGATGTCCGCCAAGAACGCCCTTCTGCTGACCGTGCTCGCTGCCCTGTGGGGTGCGTCGTTCCTGTTTATCCGGATCGGCGTCGTCGATCTCGGCGTCGCGCCGCTGATGGCATTGCGGGTGGGCATCGGCGCGCTGTTTCTCGCCGGCTTCGCGCTGACGCGCTTCAAACCCGCCGATCTCGGCGCCCGGCTGCGCCGCCATGCGTGGCCGTTGTTCGTCGTCGGCGCGCTGAACTCGGGCATCCCGTTCTGCCTGTTCGCGTTCGCCGAACTGACGCTGTCGGCCGGCGTGACGTCGGTGATCAACGCGACAACGCCGCTCTGGGGCGCGCTCGTGGCCTACGTATGGCTGAAGGACAAGCTGTCGCTGCCGCGCGCGCTCGGCCTCGTGATCGGGTTCGCCGGCGTGCTCACGCTCGTGTGGAACCAGATCGTGAATGCGCACGGCGAAACGGGCGCCACCGCGACCGCACTCGCCGCCGCAGCCGCCCTCGGCGCAACGCTGCTGTACGGCATCGCGGCCAATTACACGAAGCGCAAGCTGACCGGTGTCGATCCGCTCGTCAACGCGACCGGCAGCATGATCGGCTCGACCATCCTGCTGCTGCCGTTCGCGATCGCCACCTGGCCGGCCGCGCCGGTCAGCGCACACGCGTGGGGCTCCGTGCTCGCCCTCGGCGTCGCCTGCACGGGCATCGCGTATTTCATCTACTTCTACCTGATCGCACACATCGGCCCCGCCCGCGCGATTACCGTGACGTTCGTGATCCCCGTGTTCGGCCTGCTGTGGGGCGCACTGTTCCTCGGCGAACACGTGTCGGCCGTGATGATCGAAGGCTGCGCGATCGTGCTCGTCGGCACCGCGCTCGCCACCGGCGTGATCAAGCGGATTCCCGGGATCCGGCCGCGCAGCGGCGAAGCCACCTGACGATACATTCGGGTGCACGCGTGGCCGTCGGTCGAGCCGTGATGGCAGACGACCAGGCGCCGGCCGGTCACCGCCGCGCCGTGGAGGGTGTCGCAGTGCGGCCGGTATTCCTCTGACGGCGACCGTCGCTCGCCACTTGCCGGCCGCCAGGATTTCCGGCGTCATCGCGCATGCCATGCCGCCGGGTTGTCATGTTGTCGCGGCGACGCCCAACGCCAAGCGGCGGTCATGCGCGGCGCGCATGCGAGCGACGCCGGCCGCAACCGCGTTCCCGCGTGCGTCTGGAGTTTCCCTGATACGCGAGCGGCCGCGTTCCCGTTACACTCCGAACACTTACCCGCAGAAGGCGGCCTCGATGTCCCACGTCCTTTCGCGTCCGCCGGCGCGTGCGACTGCTTCAGCGTGGCGGCGCGTTGCCGTTCCGCCGCTCGACACCGGGCACCGTTGACATGAAGCCCGCCCGCGACCTCTCGCTCGACTCCCTGCTCGAACGCCTCACGCCGACGCCCGGCGGCTGGATCGCCACCTATCGCACCACGACATTGCGCAGCGTGTTCCAGCCCGTGCTGTCAATCACGCACAAGCGGGTCGTCGGTTACGAGGCGCTGCTGCGGGTCGTCGATTCGAACGGCGCGCTGATCTCCCCCGCTGCCCTGTTCGACAAGACGCGCGCCGACGCCGACGCGCTGCTGCTCGACCGGCTCGCACGCTGCCTGCACACGGCCAACTTCGTCGCGCAGGGCATCGGCGACGGCTGGCTGTTCCTGAACGTCACGCCGCGCGTGCTCGACTCGGGCCTCGTGCAGCGCGAATTCGTCGAGGCGCTGTGCCGGCATTACGCGCTGCCGCCGAACCGCATCGTGCTGGAAGTCGTCGAACAGCCCGCGCGCGACGAAGCCGCGCTCGCCCGCACGATCGACATGATCCAGCATCGCGATTTCCTGATCGCGATCGACGATTTCGGCACGGGATTCTCGAACTTCGACCGCGTGTGGCGCGCGCGACCCGACATCGTCAAGCTCGATCGCTCGCTCGTCGTACGCTCGACCGGTTCGGCCGAGGATCGCCGCATCATGCATCACCTCGTGTCGATGCTGCATCAGGCCGGTGCGATGGTGCTCGCCGAGGGCGTCGAGAGCGACGACTCGCTGCAGGCGCTGATGGAAGCCGACATCGATTTCGTGCAGGGTTTCCAGTTCGGCCAGCCCGATGCATCGATCGCCCATGCCAGCGCCGCGGTACCCGCGATGCTCGACGCCGCGTGGCAGCGCTTCATCGCGCGCCGGCACACGCCGGTCGTCGCCGAGCAGCCGGGCTTCGACGCGATCGAGCGGCTCGTGCTGACCGGCGCGGCCGCGTTTTCCGCCAGCGGCAACCTGCAGGACGCCGCACAGCGCGTGTTCGCGGTACCGGCCGCGCGCCGCGTGTTCGTCACCGACGAAACCGGCGAGCAGTTCCTGCCGTCGATCGGCGCGCGCGCCGAAGACGGTCAGGCAGGCGTCACCCGCCTCTCACCGCTCTTCCCGGAAACCCACAGCAACTGGTCGCGACGCCCGTATTTCCAGCGCGCGATCGCCGCGCCCGGACGCGTCGCGCTGATGGGCCCGCACTTTTCGCTGACGGAAGGCCGCGACTGCTATACGGCCGCCGTCGCGATCCGCGCGCAGAGCCGGCTCGTCGTGTTCTGCGTTGACTTCGTACTGGACAGCGCCGGAACCGTGATGCGCTAACCGGCGCGACGGCGGGCGACTGACGCTCGCGCCAGTCGTTCGCCGCCATCCGTTCGTCAGTCGGTCACCTTCCCTCGTCCTGACTTCACCACGCTGCGACGCGACTTGTGCTCGAGCCGCCGTTCCTTCGACGCACGCGTCGGCCGCGTGGCGACCCGTGCGCGCGGCGTGAATGCAACGCCGCTGATCAGCGCATCCAGACGCGCCAGCGCGGCTTCGCGGTTCTTCTCCTGGGTGCGATATTCCTGCGACTTGATCACGACGATGCCGTCACGCGTAATGCGCTGGTCGGACAGCGCGAGGAGCCGCTCCTTGATGACAGGCGGCAACGACGACGCGCGGATATCGAAGCGCAGGTGGATCGCGCTCGACACCTTGTTCACGTTCTGCCCGCCCGCACCCTGCGCGCGCACGGCCGTCCATTCGACTTCAGCCGGATCGAGCGTATAGCGGATCATCATCGCGACGCCTCCATGCGGCGCCGTGCAAGCGCCTCGTCGACGCGTGCCGCGAGCCCCGAGTCGCGCTGCGTGCGCGTCGCGACCGCTTGCGCCAGCACGCGCCGCGGCCCGATCACCTGCACGCGCGTGCGGGCACGCGTGACGGCGGTATAGACGAGTTCGCGCGTGAGCACGCGGCCGAACGACGCCGGCAGCACGAGCGCGGCTTCATCGAATTCCGAGCCCTGCGACTTGTGGACCGTCAGTGCGAACGCGGTTTCGTGCGGCGGCAACGCGGCCGGCGACACCGCGCGCGCGGTGCCGTCCGCACGCCTGAACCACACGCGCAACACGCCGTGCGCGTCGGGCAGCGCGATGCCGATATCGCCGTTGAACAGCCCGAGCGCATAGTCGTTGCGCGTCACCATGATCGGCCGCCCCGTGAACCAGTGCGCGCCGACCGCGAGCGGCACGCGCGCCGCGTGGCGCACGTGCGCGGCCACGAGCGCATTGACGTGCTCCGCGCCGCGCAAGCCGCTGCGGGTTGCACACAGGATCCGGAACCG
>NZ_JAAGPE010000298.1:0-11075 GCF_017104605.1 Burkholderia sp. Ac-20384
CCGCCGGTGCCCGCCTCGTCGACGGCCGGCACCGCATCCGCGCCGGCCGCCGTGGCGCCCGTGTCGCCCGCCGACGCACCCTCGCTGTTCAAGGGTTCCTGAGCGCCCGTGGCACACGCCCGCGCCCCCGAAATTCCGGCCGCCGCGCCATCCGTGCGGCGGCGTCTCGCTGCCCTGCTCTACGAAGGCGTGCTGCTGTTCGGCGTGGTGTTCTTCGCCGGGCTCGCGTTCAGCCTCGCGACGCAGCAACGCAACGGCCTCGTCCATCACAACCTGCTCGCCGCCTGGATCGCACTCGTGGTCGGCGCGTACTTCGTCTGGTTCTGGACCCACGGCGGCCAGACACTGCCGATGAAGACCTGGCGGCTGCGGCTCGAATCGTCGAGCGGCCAGCCGCTGAGCGCGGGCCACGCGCTCGTCCGCTATGCGCTCGGCTGGCTTTGGTTCCTGCCGCCGCTCGCGCTGCATCCGCTCCTCGGACTGTCGGTACCCGTCACGCTCGCGCTCACCGCCGCATGGATCGTCGTGTGGGCCGGCGCCGCGGGCCTGCATGCCGGCCGCCAGTTTCCGCACGACCGGATCGCACGTACGCGCGTCGTCGCGATACCACGCTGACGCACCGCATTCGCCTGACGAAAACGCCTCGCCGACGCGACTCCCGCCCGGCCTGACGGCCTTACCGGACAACGGTCGGCCGTTCCGTACGGCAGGTTGCACAACGCCCCGTCATTCACTGCTAAACACTCTGCAGCGGTCGTAATAAGAACGTCTCGTGACTGTCACGGCACAGTCACGCCCGCATGGCGGAATGCCGGTAATGTCAACCGGCGCGAGTCATGCATGGGCCAGAAAACGTCCGCGACCTCCCTGTTCCGTCACCCCATCGGCGCCCGCGCCGCTACCGCTTTCCTGTCCGGTTCTGCCGCAACCGACGGGCTGGTGTCGCAAGACCCGCCAGCCGGTCACGCCGCGCAGCATGACGACCCCGACTCGTCTGCCCACCGCTATCGCACCATCTGGCTGTCCGACATCCACCTCGGCTCGAGCGGTTGCCAGGCGCCGTACCTGCTCGACTTCCTGCGCCACAACGATTCGGAGTACCTGTACCTCGTCGGCGACATCATCGACGGCTGGCAGCTGAAGAAGGGCTGGTACTGGCCGCAGGCGCACAACGACGTCGTGCAGAAGATCCTGCGCAAGGCGCGCAAGGGCACGCAGGTCGTCTACATCCCCGGCAACCACGACGAAGGCGCGCGGCAGTTCTGCGATCTCGCGTTCGGCGACATCCAGGTGCGCGGCGAGGCGTTCCACACGACGCTCGCGGGCAAACGTTTGTGGATCGTGCACGGCGACCTGTTCGACGGCGTGATCCAGCACGCGAAATGGCTCGCGTACCTCGGCGACACGCTCTACACGCTGATCCTCGTGCTGAACCGCTGGTTCAACCGGATCCGCAGCCGGCTCGGCTTCCAGTACTGGTCGCTGTCGCAGTACCTGAAGCACCAGGTCAAGAACGCCGTCAACTTCATCTCGCAGTTCGAGACCGTGATGACCGACGAGGCGCGCCGCCGCGGCTGCGACGGCGTCGTGTGCGGGCACATCCACAAGGCCGAGATCCGCGATATCGACGGCGTGCTGTACTGCAACGACGGCGACTGGGTCGAAAGCCTGTCCGCGCTCGTCGAAACGATGGACGGCGAACTGAAGATCGTCTACTGGACGGTGATGCGCAGCGCACCGACGGAGACCACGTCGCGCAAGGCCAAGGCCACTGCCTGACACACCCTTACTTACAGGACAACGCCGCGATGAAGATCATGATCGTCACCGACGCGTGGGAACCGCAGGTCAACGGTGTCGTGCGCACGCTGAAGAGCACGTCGCGCGAGCTCACCGCGCTCGGCCACCGCGTCGAAATGCTGACGCCGCTGGAATTCCGCACAGTGCCCTGCCCGACCTACCCGGAGATCCGCCTGTCGATCCTGCCGTACCGCAAGCTGCGCGCGCGGATCGATGCGTTCGCACCCGACGCGCTGCACATCGCGACCGAAGGCCCGCTCGGCCTCGCCGCGCGGCGCTATGCGCGTTCGCGCAAGCTGCCGTACACGACCGCGTACCACACGCGCTTTCCGGAATACGTGCAGGCGCGCTTCGGCATCCCGCTCGCCGCGACCTACCGCTTCCTGCACTGGTTCCACGGCCCGTCGCTCGCGGTGATGGCGCCGACGCCGGTCGTCAAGCAGGACCTCGAGAAATTCGGCTTCACGAACGTCGTGCTGTGGACCCGCGGCGTCGATCTCGACGTGTTCCGGCCGATGGAATCGAAGGTGCTCAATACCGCGCGGCCGATCTTCCTGTACGTGGGCCGCGTCGCGATCGAGAAGAACGTCGAGGCCTTCCTGCGCCTCGACCTGCCCGGCTCGAAGTGGGTCGCGGGCGAAGGCCCCGCGCTCGCGGAGCTGAAGTCGCGCTATCCGGAAGCAAACTATCTCGGCGTGCTGTCACAGGCCGAGCTCGCGAAGGTGTATGCTGCGGCCGACGTGTTTGTGTTCCCGAGTCGCACCGACACGTTCGGCCTCGTGCTGCTCGAGGCGCTCGCCTGCGGCACGCCGGTTGCCGCGTATCCCGTGACAGGCCCGATCGACGTGCTCGGCGGAGGCGACGCCGGCGCGATGCACGAAGACCTGCAGGAAGCCTGCCTCGAGGCGCTGAAGATCGAACGCACCACTGCGCGCGCATGGGCCGAACGCTTCTCGTGGCGCGCGGCATCCGAGCAGTTCGCGTCGCATCTGAAGCCGCTGCCGAAGACCGCGTACTCGCCAGCAGAAGGTGCCGCCGTTTGAAACGAGACCTGAACGACAAGACCCCGCCCCCCGACGCAACGCCGCAACGGCACCGCCCGTTCGACGAGGAAGAGCCGCATGCCGATGCGGACGTGCACGCGCACGAGCCGCTCGGCCCCGACGATCGGCTCGCGCCGCTGCCGCCGAACCCGTACAAGCGCCATCGCGGCATCACGCGCGCCTGGTACGCCCTCAAGCATTCGCTGAACGGCTTTCGCGTCGCGATCCGCGAGGAGAGCGCGTTTCGCCAGGAACTCACGCTCGCCGCGCTGATGCTCCCGATCGGCGCGTTCGCGCCGGTACCGGCCGCCTCGCGTGCACTGCTGATCGCGTCGGTGCTGCTCGTGCTGATCGTCGAGCTGCTGAACTCGAGCGTCGAGGCCGCGATCGACCGCATCTCGCTCGAGCGCCACGAACTCTCGAAGCGCGCGAAGGACCTCGGCAGCGCAGCCGTGACGGTCGCGCTGTTCGCATGCGTGACGACGTGGGGCTTCGTGCTCGGACCGGTCGTCGCACGCTGGCTCGGCTTCTAGACGGCTGCCCTGCGGGCACCTGTCGTACCGCCCGCGTGCGGCGCTGCACCATGCGCCGCGCGGGGCCGCGATCACGAAATGCCCCGATGTGGCGAAACCCCGGTTTATAATCGTCCGCTAGACATAGAACAGCAACCCGCGCCGGACGAATCACGCAGCATCGATTGCAGCGCCCGCCAGTCCGGCACACACAGGGCCGGACGACATGGAAGCGAAACCTCCCCGCCGCACCCGCGAACGGATTCTCGAGTTGTCGTTGAAACTCTTCAACGAGATCGGCGAGCCGAACGTCACGACCACGACGATCGCCGAGGAAATGGAAATCAGTCCAGGCAACCTGTACTACCATTTCCGCAACAAGGACGACATCATCAACAGCATCTTCGCGCAGTTCGAGCAGCAGATCGAACGGCGGCTGCGCTTTCCCGAAGATCATCGTCCGACCATCGACGAAACCTGGTCGTACCTGCAGTACATGGCCGATTTCATGTGGACCTACCGGTTCCTGTATCGCGACCTCAACGACCTGCTCGCCCGCAACCGCACGCTCGAGACGCACTTCAAGCAGATCATCAGCCACAAGGTGCGCTTCGCGCGCGACATGTGCGAGCTGCTCGTGTCCGACACCGAGATGGTCGCGACGCCCGCCGAGATCGAGGTCATCGCCACCAACATGGCCGTCATTTCGACGTACTGGCTGTCGTATCAGTACGTGATGCATCCGCGCAAATACAACGACCAGGACGCGATCCGCGAGGAACTGCACCAGGTCAGCATGCACGTGATCTCCGTAATGGCACCGTACCTGCGCGGCCGGTCGCGCCAGCTGTTCGACGACCTGGTGTCCGGCAAGCTGCCGAAGCGCCAGTTCACCGACTACCTGCCGCCGCGCGATGGTTCACCGCGCCCCGCCGGCAGCCCGGTCGTCACCGGGCAAGCCCCCGCCAAGGATTCCAAGCAATGAAGGCAGTGTGTGTTTACTGCGGCTCGTCGTCCGGCGTGCGGCCCGTCTATGCCGACGCCGCGCGCGCATTCGGCCGCGCGCTCGTGGATGCGGGCCTCACGCTCGTCTACGGCGGCGGCCGGGTCGGCCTGATGGGCGTGATCGCCGACGAAGTAATGGCGGCCGGCGGCCGTGCGGTCGGCGTGATCCCCGAACTGCTCGTCGACAAGGAAGTCGGCCATACGGGGCTGTCGGAACTGCACGTCGTGCCCGACATGCACCACCGCAAGAAAATGATGGCCGACCTCTCCGACGCGTTCGTCGCGATGCCCGGCGGCGCCGGCACGCTCGAGGAGCTCTTCGAGGTCTACACGTGGGCGCAGCTCGGCTATCACCGCAAGCCCGTCGCGCTCTACAACATCGATTCGTTCTACGATCCGCTGATCGCGCTGCTGCGCCATACGGTCGACGAGGGCTTCATGCGTCCGGCCTATTTCGACGCACTGTGCGTCGAATCGGAACCCGTCGAACTGATCGAGCGACTGCGTCGCTACCAGCCGCCCGTCCACGACAAGTGGGCGCCCGACGCAGCCAAGTAACCGTCACCGGAACCCGCACGCGATGACCGCACCGTCCGACCGCAAAGCCGTCCTCATCACCGGCGCGAGCCGTGGCATCGGCCGCGCAACCGCCGTGCTCGCGGCCGAGCGCGGCTGGGACGTCGGCATCAACTATGCGCGCGACGCGGCAGCGGCCGAACTCACTGCGCAGGCCGTCCGCGACGCGGGCGGCCGGGCGTGCGTCGTCGCGGGCGACGTCGCGAACGAAGCCGATGTCGTCGCGATGTTCGACACCGTCACGGCCGCATTCGGTCGCGTCGACGCGCTGGTCAACAACGCGGGCATCGTCGCGCCGTCGATGCCGCTCGCCGACATGCCGGCCGACCGGCTGCGGCGGATGTTCGACACCAACGTGCTCGGCGCGTACCTGTGTGCGCGCGAAGCCGCGCGCCGGCTGTCCACCGACCGAGGCGGCCGCGGGGGCGCGATCGTCAACGTATCGTCGATCGCCTCCCGGCTCGGCTCGCCGAACGAATACGTCGACTGTGCGGGGTCGAAAGGCGCGGTCGACTCGCTGACGATCGGCCTGGCCAAGGAGCTCGGCCCGCACGGCGTGCGCGTCAACGCGGTGCGGCCCGGCCTGATCGAGACCGAAATTCACGCGAGCGGCGGCCAGCCGGGCCGTGCGGCCCGCCTCGGCGCCACGACGCCGCTCGGCCGCGCGGGCGAAGCGCAGGAGATCGCCGAAGCGATCGTCTGGCTGCTGGGCGATGCGGCGTCCTACACGACGGGCGCCCTGCTCGACGTCGGCGGCGGCCGGTAATTCCGCACTGCGGCGCATCAAAAACCGCCGCCCGAAACAATCCGTCGTCTCGGCACCACAAATCTCCACAATTCCGTGACACGAACGGTAAACCTCCGTAACAATTCCGTGGTCTACTACCGGACATTCAGACAGGTGTCATAAACACCTGTCCGTTACCCCTTGATGTGGCCCTAATCGGTCCTGCCCATGTCGCCGGACCGGCTCGACTCGACCCGAGATTCCTTCCATGCCCGGAACCGCAGCGCCCGGCCGGCGACGCACGACTGTGCCCGCTTCGGCCCCGCACACCCGCTCGCCCGCCGACGCCGACCTCACTGCAACGCTCGACGCCGGCGGCACGCCCGTCGTCGCCTCGACCGCCGCAGCCAGCACCACGCGCGAACGCTCGCTCCTGCTCGGCTGGCGCACGTGGCTGTTCGTCGCCGCGCTGATCTGCGCATATACGCTGCCGGGCGTGCTCGGCCACGATCCGTGGAAGCAGGACGAAACCTACACGTTCGGCATCATCCAGCACATGCTCGAGACCGGCGACTTCGTCGTGCCGACCAATGCCGGCCTGCCGTTCATGGAAAAGCCGCCGCTTTACGCGTGGGTCGCGACCAGCCTCGCATGGCTGCTGCAGCGCGTGATGCCGCTGCACGACGCGGCACGGCTCGCGAGCGCGCTGTTCGCCGCACTTGCATTCGGTTTCATCGCGCGCGCGGCGCGCGTCGCCAGCCGCGCGGACTCCTGGTTCGACCTGCGCGTGATCGGCCCGGTCGTGCTGAGCGCGGGCACGCTCGTCGTCATCAAACACGTGCACGACATGATGACCGACGTCGCGCTGTTCGCCGGCACGGCAATCGCCTTCTGCGGACTGCTCGAACTCGTGATGCAGCACGTCGCGCGCGCGCAGCAGATGCGCCACGGGCTGCCGGTCCGGCCATCGGGACGCTGGGCCGCGCCGATCTTCGGCGCGGGCGTCGGCATCGCGCTGATGACGAAGGGGCTGTTCGTGCCGCTGGTGTTCGCGGCCACGCTCGTCGGCGCGCTGGTGCTCTATCCGGCCTGCCGCACCCGCTCGTTCGCCCGTTCGCTCGGCGTCGCCGCACTGGTGTTCGCGCCGTTCGCGCTCATCTGGCCGATCGCGCTGTTCCTGCGCTCCGAGACGCTGTTCATGACGTGGTTCTGGGATAACAATGTCGGCCGCTTCTTCGGTTTCTCCGTCCCCGAACTGGGCGCGGAAAACGACAAGCCGTTCTTCATCCTGCGCGCGTTCCTGGCCGTCGGCTTCCCGGTCGCACCGCTCGCGATCGTCGCGCTCGCGCGCGGTGCGTGGCGCGACTGGCGCACGCCGCGCATCGCGCTGCCCGTGATGTTCGCGGGCGTCGGGCTCGTCGTGCTGCAAGTGTCCGCGACGTCGCGCCAGCTCTACATCCTGCCGTTCTTCGCCCCGCTCGCGCTGGTCGCCGCACAGGCCATCGAGCGCCTGCCGCGTCAACTGCATCTCGCGTGGGACTACCTGAGCCGCATCCTGTTCGGCACGGCCGCCGCGCTCGCGTGGGCAATCTGGGCGGTGATGGCCGATCCGGCCGCGTCGCGCAAGGATCTCGCGCTGCTCGGCCGCTGGCTGCCGCTCGACTGGACGATGCCGATCGAACCCGCGCTCGTGATCGGTGCGCTCGTGCTGACGGTCGGCTGGCTGACGCTGCTGCCGAAGCTGCGCGCGACGGGCGTCTGGCGCGGTGCGCTGTCGTGGGGCGCCGGCGCACTCGTCGCATGGGGGCTCATTTACACGCTGCTGCTGCCGTGGCTCGACGTCGCGAAGAGCTACCGCTCGGTGTTCGACGACCTGAACGCACACCTCGCGCTCGAATGGAACGACGGCGACTGCATGGCGAGCCTGCACGGGCTCGGCGAATCGGAAGCGCCGATGCTGTACTACTTCTCCGGCATCCAGCACACGCCGATCGCCGACGCGAAAACGACGCGCTGCACCTGGATGATCGTCCAGGGCGTGCGGGCCGTCGATCCGGCGCCCGGCAACGAATGGAAACTGTTCTGGACGGGCGCACGCCCGGGCGACAACGACGAACTGCTGCGCGTGTACGTACGCACGCCGGAACAGCACGTGGAGTAATTGCAGGGAGGCGCGGCGTCGTGCTTGCCCTCCCTCATGCCGGGTTTGCAGCGGTGAGCACCACCGTCTGAGCCGCGAACAGCCATCGGGAAATGCGCGCCGTCGACCGGCGTTTCCTGCCGCCACCGTGCCCGCGTGAGCGTAACTCCGCGGGGCTGCCCCTCCCCTTGTCGCGCGAGACTGCCCGGATCGTCAGAACGACGAACCGGGCTCGCGCAGAAATGCCGTCTCCTCGTCGCTCGATGCCCGACCGAGAATCGCATTCCGGTGCGGAAAGCGGCCGAAGCGTTCGACGACGGCCGCATGCAGCACCGCGAAGCGGTGATAGCTCTCGCACCCTGCTTCGTCCCGGATGCCCGCGCACAGGCGCACGGCCTCGCGCTGGCTCTCGACCGACTCGTCGTGCTCGAACGGCAGATACGCAAACGCGCGGTGATGCCCGCTCGGCAACTGCGCGTCCCAGCCTGCCGCGACGACGTGGCGCGCGAGCGCGAGCGCCTTCGGATCGGCAGCAAACGCGCGCGGCGTGCCGCGATGGATGTTGCGCGAGAACTGGTCGAGCACGACGATCAACGCTAGCGCCCCCGACGGCGAGCCTGCCCAGTGATCGCAAGCGCCGTCGCACGCGGCGTCGAGCAAGGCGCCGTAGCGAGTACGCAGCACGTCGTCGAACGCCGCGCCGCCGTTGAACCAGACCTTGCGGTCCTGCCCGAATTCGGCCGAGCCCGGCTCGCCGAACCAGAAATCCAGAATCTCCCGCGCTTGCGGATCGAGCGCCGCTGCGCCCGCGTGGGTGGTGTCAATCGTCATGCAAACTCCAGTACGAGGCGGCGGGTGCGCGCGCTCTTCTTTTCCAGTTTCGCGACCCGCAGCGCGCCGATTTCGGACGTGTTGCGCACATGCGTGCCGCCGCACGGCTGCAGGTCGACCTGTTCGATGCGCAATAGCCGCACGCGGCCGAGGCCCATCGGCGGCTTCACGCTCATCGTGCGGACGAGGTCCGGCCGCGCGGCCATCTCGTCGTCAGTGATCCATTCGGTCGTGACCGGGTGCGCACCGACCACCAGGCCGGCGAGGCGTCGCTCGACGTCGTCGCGGTCGATTGCTTCGGACGTCGCGAAATCGAGCCGCACGTAGTCGGCCGTCACGCTGCAGCCGTCGACCGCGTACGGCAGCACCGCGCACATCAGGTGCGCGGCCGTATGCAGCCGCATGTGGCGGTAGCGGCGCAGCCAGTCGATCTCCGCGACCACGCGCGCGCCGGGCACCAGCGCCGCGACGCTCGCCTCCTGCCCCGGTGCGGGCACGTGCACGGCATCGTCGGGGGTCGCGCCGTCGAACTTGGCCTTGCGCGTATCGGCAATCGCGATCGTGCTGCCGTCGGGCAGCGTCAGCGTGCCGGTGTCGCCGGCCTGGCCGCCGCCGAGCGGATAGAACACGGTGCGGTCGAGCCGGATGCCGTCGTCGCCGACGGCCAGGACGACCGCATCGCATTGCGTGAGGTACGCGTCTTCGCGAAACAGCGCTTGTGTCGTCATCGGGCGAGCCTCGTATCGATTGGGGGAAGCGGCCAGTGTCGCGCCGCGCGGCGCACGCGCCCAGACGCAGATCGTCCCGCGCGCGGGCGGCGGCGTACCGGTCGATCAACCGGGCCGGTTGCGCATCCAGTCGGCCGTGTCGTAGAACGAATGCATGAGCCGCTCGCGCAGCGGCTCGGGCAGCCCGATGTCGTCCATCGCCCACGCCATGCAGCGCAGCCACTGGTCGCGCTCGACCGACGCGATCGGGAACGGCAGGTGCCGCGCGCGCAGCCGCGGATGGCCGAACCGGCTGATGTAGTGGTCGGGGCCGCCGAGCCACCCGCACAGGAACCAGAAAAACTTGTCGCGCGAACCGTCGAGCGAATCCGGGTGCAGCGCGCGAATCTGCGCGAACTCGGGCTCGAGATCCATCAGGTCGTAAAAGCGGTCCACCATTTCGCGCACGCGGGCTTCGCCGCCCACGAGCTCGAACGCCGTCGGTTGCGACGGCGCATCGTCATTCACATCGGTCATACGGATAGTCGGAAAACAGGGGCTTCAGGGTTGCCGGCGACGCTCATGCGTCGCGCAGCGACTGCAGCGCGGGGCGCCGCAGCACATTATGCAGGCTCAGCCAGCCGGCCGCACCGGCGCACACGATGCCGGCCGCGATGCCGGCCGGCACCAGCCACGGATCGACGGCGAGCTGGAAGTCGAATACACGCGACGCGAGCACCCAGCCGACCGCGATCGCGCCCGCCGATGCCAGCGCACCAGCCAGCGCGCCGACCACGACGAATTCCGCGCGCTGCACCGCGTTGACCTGCGCGCGCGACGCGCCGAGCGCGCGCAGCAGCGCGGCCTCGCGCACCCGCTCGTCGCGCGTGCCGGCAAGCGCCGTGTACAGCACGAGCACGCCGGCCGCGAGCGTGAACGCAAACAGGAACTGCACCGCCCCGACCACCTGCAGCATCATCCGCTGCAGCTGCGCGAGGATCGGCGCCACGTCGATCGCGGTCAGGTTCGGGTAGCGCGCGATCAGCGGATCGAGCAGCGCGGCATTCGATGCGGGCAAATGGAAGCTCGTCAGGTACACGGCCGGGAAATCCTTCAGCACCGGCGGCGGCATCAGCACGAAGAAATTGACGCGGAACGAACCCCAGTCGAGCTTGCGCACGCTCGTGATCGGCGCGTCGACCGTCAGGCCCGTCACGTCGAAGCGCAGCATGTCGCCCGGCTTCACGTTCAGCGTCTTCGCAAGGCCGGCCTCGATCGAGATCTGCGGCGTAGCCGCGGTGCCGAACCAGTCGCCTTCGACGATCCGGTTGTCGGACGGCAGCTCGGTCGTATAGGACAGGTTGAACTCGCGGTCGACGAGCCGGCGCGCCTCCTCGGACGGGTATGCGTCCGGATTCACCGGCTTGCCGTTGATCGCGACGAGGCGGCCGCGCACCATCGGCGCGGGCTCCGCGTCGCGCACGCCGTGCGCGGTCAGGTAGGCCGCGACGTCAGCACGCTGGTCGGGCTGGATGTCGATCAGGAACTGATTCGGCGCATCGGGCGGCGTCGACTGACGCCAGCCCGCGACGAGGTCGTTGCGCGTGATCGCGATCAGCAGCAGGCACATCAGGCCAAGCGCGAGTGCGGTGATCTGCAGCGCGCTGGCCGTGCCGCGCCGGTGCAGCGACGCGAGTGCGTAGCGCCAGCCGACGCCCGCAGCCACGCGCGCAT
>NZ_JAAGPE010000299.1:0-10967 GCF_017104605.1 Burkholderia sp. Ac-20384
TGGCGGCGAGGCCGCGCGCGACGGGCAGCAGCCGGCTCATGGGCGGCCTCCGCACATACGGCGCGCGAACTCGCGACCGGCGGCCGGGCGGCAGCGGACGGACGGGCGAACCGGAACGGAGCGGAAGGACGGGCGCGGCATGACTGGCGACATCGGGCGGATCGTGGCCGGACGCGGTGGTCGGGCCGTCAAACATCATATGAATGGCGGCCGGGACGCGGGTCCGGGCCGGTGGTCGGGCACGCTCATTTTAGGGCCCCGGCACCGCGTGTTCGGGGCGGGCGCGAACGGGTTTTGTAACCGATTGTATGGCGCCGGACGAACGGTTTCTCGGGGTCGGTCCATTTCCATCCAAAGCGGCTCAAGCGTCTCGTGCATTCGGGTCCCGAAACCGGCCGCGGCGCGGGCTCGCCAGTCTGTAACCATTGGCGGTATACGGCCCGATACCCCTTCGTCTAGAATCCGCGTAACTTTTACAAACGATCCCCAAATAACGCAGGCGGGGACGCCGGCAGACGCCGAAGGGACGGAGATTCGCACGCGCCGGGCGTGCATGGCGATTGCCGTTTCCGGGCGCCTTCCGCTGCCACGGGCCGCCTGCCCGCACGCATGATGAACGCACTGGAACAAGAGCTCGCCACGCTGATCATCGGCGAACTGAATCTCGAAGACGTCCCGCTCGAAACAGTGACGGCCGAGACCCCGCTGTATGGCGAGGGTTTCGGGCTCGACTCCATCGACATCCTGGAAATTGCCCTGCTGATCTCGAAGAAATACGGCTTCGAGCTGCGTTCGGACAATCCGGACAACCAGAAGATTTTTGCGACGCTCGGTGCGCTGGCTGCGTACGTCGCCGCGCACCGCACGAAGTGACGGCGTCGCGCACGGGCGCGGCGCGCAGGTGATGACGGCAGGCGGCCGCGATCGGCAGACGATACGCGGCCGCGTCGATCGAGGTAGAACGCGATGAACGGAGCAATTCGATGCGGGCGCTCGTGACGGGCGGCAGCGGCGCACTCGGGCAGGCGATCTGCACGGCGCTCGCGCAGGCCGGCCATGAAGTGTGGGTGCATGCGAACCGCCATGTCGCGCAGGCGGAGGCGGTCGCGCAGCAGCTCGTCGCGGCCGGCGGCGCCGCGCACGCGATCGCGTTCGACGTGACCGATGCCGATGCGACGCTCGCCGCGCTGCAGCCGTTCATCGACGATGCGCCGGTGCAGATCCTCGTTAACAACGCGGGCATTCACGACGATGCGCCGATGGCCGGCATGTCGCGCCGGCAGTGGCACAGCGTGCTCGACGTGACGCTCAACGGTTTCTTCAACGTCACGCAGCCGCTGCTGCTGCCGATGATCCGCACGCGGCGCGGTCGGATCGTCAACATCGCGTCGGTGGCCGGCGTGACCGGCAATCGCGGGCAGGTCAACTACGCAGCCGCGAAGGCGGGGCTGATCGGCGCGACGAAGTCGCTGTCGCTGGAGCTCGCGTCGCGCGGCATCACCGTGAACGCGGTCGCGCCCGGCATCATCGAATCGCCGATGGCCGAACAGGCGTTTCCCGCGGAACGCATCAAGCAGCTCGTGCCCGCGCAGCGCGCGGGCCGGCCCGACGAAGTCGCGGCGATGGTCGCGTACCTGGTATCCGACGCCGCGGCCTATGTGACGGGGCAGGTGCTGTCCGTCAACGGCGGGCTCGCATGACGAAGCGCGCAGCGTCGGCGTGACGTAACGCAACGCGGCGCAGGCCGCGATGGTGCGCGGCCTGCGCCGCATAGTGAGGAAATCGAAGTGTCCGTGCATCCAGTCGACGCCGAACGGCGCCCGTGTTCCCTGTCGTCCTCCGCCGAGCCGGTCGTGCGCGGACGGACGACGGCCGGGCCGGCCGCATCGCGATCGGGCGAATCGCTCGCGCGCGGCGACGACCGCGTACTGCGGCTCGTCCGGATGAGCCATGCGCGGCTTGCCGCGTTGCTGGACGATGCGCGTGGTCGTGGCGACGGATTCGAGCGCGCGTTTCCGGGCGCATTGGGTGCGGTGTGCATCGGCGCGGCCGGCCTTCAGGACGAATCGCACGCGGACGCGGCGGCACGGATGCTGGCCGAGGTCGTGCCCGGCCTGCCGATCGCGCCGGTGCCGATGGCGCTGCTCGGTGCCGGCATCGCGCCGGACGACGCCGTCTGCGAAATCTGGCAATGCGATGCGTACGACCTGCGCAGCGAACGGCGCGGCGCGCTGCACTATCGGTACAGCGAAACGGCGGGCCTCGTGTTCGGCAGCATCGTCGTGCACGAGACGAGCGAAACGTACGACAAGCATGACGAAACGCCCGACGGCGGCACACCGCTCGAACGCGCGACGCACGACGCGTACCGCGCCCTGTTCGACGTGCTCGATTCGCTCGGCATGCCGCATCCGCTGCGCATCTGGAATACCGTGCCGGCGATCAACGCGGTGCAGTTCGGGATCGAGCGCTATCGTCAGTTCAATATCGGCCGCCAGCACGCGTTCGACACGTGCCGCCGCGCGCTGACGGGCGGCGTGCCGGCCGCATGTGCGCTCGGTTCGGTCGTGCCGGTCGCGGGCGATGCATCGCCGGCCGCGCCGCTCGCGATCCACTTCCTCGCGAGCCGTACGCCGGCCGATCCGGTCGAGAACCCGCGCCAGGTCAGCGCGTATCACTATCCGGCGGAGTACGGCCCGCGTGCGCCGACGTTCGCGCGCGCAGCCGCATGGTCGCAACGCGATGCCGCGCCGGTGCTGTTCGTGTCGGGCACCGCGAGCATCGTCGGGCACCGCACCGTGCATCACGGCGACGTCGTCGCGCAAACGCGCGAGACGGTCGCGAACCTCGCGGCCGTGCTCGAGCAGGCCGCGTGCCAGGGGCATGGCCCGTTCTCGCTCGCCGACCTGAGCTATCGCGTCTACGTGCGCGATGCCGGCGATGCCGACGCACTGGCTGCGATCGAGCGCGTGTTGCGCGAGGCGGTCGGCCCCGGCGTGCGTCCGCTCGTCGTTCATGCGGACGTGTGCCGCGGCGACCTGCTGGTCGAGATCGAGGCCAGCGCGGGTCATGAGGAGGCGTGGCTGTCATGAAGCGGGAAAACCTCACGATCGAGCAACCGGCCCCGCACGCGGGCGACGTCGACGAAGCCTGCCGGCGTTCGCCGGCAAGTCATAAACTTTTGTCAGGATCCCCGTCTTCGCAATCGGCCGTTTCCATGTCCAAGCTGCACGCCTCGTCCACCCATCTCGTCCTGATTCCGAGCTACAACCCGGGCGCCAAGGTCGACACGACCGTGCGCAATGCCCGTGCGCAGTGGAATCCGGTGTGGGTCGTCGTCGACGGCAGCACCGACGGCAGCGCCGAACGGCTGCAGGCGATGGCCGAGCGCGACCCGGGCTTGCGCGTGATCGTGCTGCCGGAGAATCGCGGCAAGGGCGCCGCGGTGCTCGCCGGGCTCGACGCGGCGGCCGCGAGCGGCTTCACGCATGTGTTGACGATGGACTCCGACGGCCAGCATCCGGCCGACCTGATTCCCGCGTTCATGGGCACGTCGCAGGCCGCGCCCGACGCGATGGTGCTGGGCGTGCCGAAGTTCGACGCGAGCGCGCCGCAGTTGCGCGTGCAGGGCCGCCGGCTGTCGAACGCATGGGCCGACCTCGAGACGCTGTGGGCCGGGATCGGCGATTCGCTGTACGGGTTTCGCGTGTATCCGGTCGCGCCGCTGGCCGCGATCATGCGCCGCCAGCCGTGGATGCGCGGCTTCGACTTCGATCCCGAGGCGGCCGTACGGCTGTGCTGGGCCGGCGTGCGGCCGATCCGCATCGATGCGCCGGTGCGCTATTTCGGCCGGCATGAGGGCGGTGTCTCGCACTTCCATTACGGCCGCGACAACGCGCTGCTCGCGTGGATGCACCTGCGCCTGTTCACCGGCTTCGCGGTGCGGCTGCCGATGCTGGTCGCGCGGCGGCTCACGCGGCGCCACGACCAGACCGCCTGAACGGGCCCGCCTTCCGTTCCGATCGTCGCCCGGTTGCGGCGATTGCGCTGCTTTTCGTCGTCAATCCCTCGATGGCGTGCCGCTTCGTTCCAATCCGACCAGTAATGAACGTGTCATCGGATGTAAACATCTGGTAATTTTCTGCCGGATTATGCAAAATCGCCGCTCCCAAATACAACTATCGAGGGATTCCGGGATGCAACTCAAGAAAGCGGTGGCAGCGTGTGGTGTGGCGTTTCTGTTGAGCGCGTGCGGCGGGGTACAGAGCCTTGACGCGAACAGCCTGACGTCGGCGGGGACCAGCCTGTACAAGGCCGCGACGCTGTCGGATGCCGACATCGCCGCACTGTCGAACGACTCGTGCAAGTCGAGCGACGCCGAATCGAAGATCGCGCCGGCAAACAGCGCGTACGCGAAGCGCCTGACGAAAGTGATGAAGGGCTTCGGCGACATGACGCTGAACGGCCAGAAGATCAACTACAAGGTCTACATGACCAAGGACGTCAACGCGTGGGCGATGGGCAACGGCTGCGTGCGCGTGTACAGCGGCCTGATGGACCAGATGAACGACGACGAGCTGCGCGGCGTGATCGGCCATGAAATGGGCCACGTTGCACTGGGTCACTCGAAGAAGGCGATGCAGACGGCTTACGCGGTCAGCGCGGCGCGCACCGCGGCCGGCGCGGCATCGCCGGGCGTGGCAGCACTGTCGAGCTCGCAGCTCGGCGACATCACCGAGAAGTTCATCAACGCGCAGTTCTCGCAGACGCAGGAAAGCGCGGCCGACGACTACTCGTTCGACCTGATGAAGCAGAAGGGCATGAACCAGAAGGGCCTCGTCACCGCCTTCCAGAAGCTTGCGAAACTCGACGGCGGCCAGAGCTCGATGATGAGCTCGCACCCGTCGTCGGCGAGCCGTGCTCAGCACATCGAAGATCGCATCGCGAAGGGCAGCTGATCGCGCAGCCGAGCGCCTGCCGTAGCGGGCGATCAAGCGGCGAAATGAAAAACCCCACGCTCTTCCGGGCGTGGGGTTTTGTTTTTGGGGCGCGCGTCGCTTACGGCACCATGCCCGGCAGCACGTACGCCTGCGCGAGCGTGATCAACCCGACGATCACTGCGAACAGCAGGCTGTGCCGCACCGTGAAGCGGAACAGCTCCGACTCCTTGCCGACGAGGCCCGTCGCCGCGCAGGCGACCGCGATCGATTGCGGCGAGATCATCTTCGCGGTCACGCCGCCCGTCGTGTTCGCGGCTACCGCGAGCGTCTCGGGCACGCCGAGCTGATGGGCCGTGGCCTGCTGCAGCGAGCAGAACAGCGCGTTCGACGACGTGTCCGAGCCCGTCAGGAACACGCCGAGCCAGCCGAGGAACGGCGAGAAGAACGGGAACGCGGCGCCGGTCGCGGCCAGCATCAGCGCGAGCGTCGACGACATCCCCGAATAGTTCGCGACGAACGCGAACGCGAGCACGAGGCCGATCGACAGGATCGGGCGCGTCAGCTCCTTCAGCGTCTCGCCGAACGTGACGAGCGCGTCGCGCGGCTTCATCCGCAGCAGCGCCATCGAGATCAGCGCGGTCACGAGGATCGCGCTGCCCACCGCCGACACGAGATCGATCTTCAGCACCGCGTCGAGCGCCTTCGGCGTCGCGGCGATCGGCGCGGTCTTCACGACGAGCTGGTCGAGCCCCGCCACATGGAACTTCAATACGGTCGACGCGAGTGCACCGTGAGCAGCGAACAGCGCCTTGAACGGCGCGACGCTCCACACGGTGACGACGGCCGTCAGGATCAGGAACGGCGACCACGCGCGCACGGTTTGCGCGAGCGTGTACGGCGACGCCTGCCGGCGCGTGCCGGTGCCGAAGCCGTTGCCCGAACCCGCGCCGCCGAAGCCCGCGAGCGCGGCGCTGCCGCCCGACGCAACGAGGCCGCCGGCCGTCTGCTTCGCGGTGCGCGGCTGCCAGACTTTCAGGAACGCGGCGAGCGCGACGAGGCTGACGAGCGACGACGTGATGTCCGGCAGCTCGGGCCCGATGTGGTTCGACGTGAAGTACTGCGTCACCGCGAAGCTGCCGCCCGCCACGAGCGCGGCCGGCCAGGTCTGCCGCACGCCGCGCAGCCCGTCCATCATGAACACGAGCCAGAACGGCACCGCGAGCGACAGCAGCGGCAACTGGCGGCCGGCCATCGCGCCGATATGGAACGGGTCGATGCCCGTCACCTGCCCGGCGACGATGATCGGGATACCCATCGCACCGAACGCGACCGGCGCGGTGTTTGCAATCAGACACAGTCCCGCCGCGTGCAGCGGCTTGAAGCCGAGGCCGACGAGCAGCGCGGCCGTGATCGCGACGGGCGCGCCGAAACCGGCCGCGCCTTCGAGGAACGCGCCGAACGAGAAGCCGATCAGCAGCATCTGCAGGCGCTGGTCGTCGGTGATCGACAGCACGGACGCGCGAATGATGTCGAACTGGCCGGTCTTCACGACGATCTTGTACAGGAACACGGCCGCGACGATGATCCACGCGATCGGCCACAGGCCGTACGCGAAGCCGAAGCCGGCCGCCGCGAGCGCCTGCGGCACGGGCATCCCGTACGCGAGGATCGCGACGCCGAGCGACAGCAGCAGCGTGATCGCCGCCGCGACGTGGCCCTTGAGCCGCAGCGCGGCCAGCGCGACGAAAAAGAAAATGATCGGGATTGCGGCGACGAACGCCGACAGCCCGAGGCTGCCGAGCGGGGTGTAGATCTGATGCCAGGCCTGCATGGATGTCTCCTCCATAGGTTTTTGTCGGTACGGCTTGAAAAACGAAACGGCTATTCGGGCTGGCCGCGTGCGCGCAGCAGGTCGGACAGGCTGCGCGGCGCCGGTTCGAGCGGCGTGCGGTGCTGCGTCCAGCCCATCTGTTTCGCGGGCGTCAGCGCACGCAGCCGTGTTGCGGTCCAGCGGAACGCGCGGTACGCGCGCGGATGGGCGAACGCGCCCGACCAGAAGCGCCACACGAGGTCTTCCGCGCGGTTGTAGTTCGCGCCCTGGCCGCGCAGCGGATGCGCGACGGGTTCGTCGGGCTTGCGGTTCGCTTCGGTGCGCAGCCGCACGAGCAGTTGCGGGATCGGGATCCGCACCGGGCACACCTCGCCGCAGGCGCCGCACAGCGTCGATGCGGTCGGCAGGTCGGCCGTCGCGTCGAGGCCGAGCAGGTGCGGCGAGATGATCTTGCCGATCGGGCCCGGGTAGGTCGTGCCGTATGCGTGGCCGCCGATGCGCGTATAGACGGGGCAGTGGTTCATGCACGCGCCGCAGCGGATGCACTGCAGCGTCGCGCGCAGCTGTTCGTCCGCGTAGGCCTGCGTGCGGCCGTTGTCGAGCAGCACGAGATGCAGCTCGCGCGGGCCGTCGCGTTCGCCGTCGCGGCGCGGGCCGGAGATCAGGTTGAAGTAGGTCGTGATCGCCTGGCCGGTGGCCGAGCGCGTGAGCAGGCTCGACAGCGGCACGATGTGCTCGAGCTTCTCGACGACTTTCTCGATTCCCATGATCGCCACGTGCGTGTCGGGCACCGTCGTCGACAGGCGACCGTTGCCTTCGTTTTCGACCAGCCACAGCGTGCCCGTGTCGGCGGCCGCGAAGTTCACGCCCGACAGGCCGATGTCCGCCTCGGCGAACGCGCGGCGCAGCGCGCGCCGGCCGGTCTGGATCAGCTCGTCGACGTCCTCCGTGTAGCGCGTGCCGGGGATGTGTTCCTCGAACAGCTCGGCGATGTCGCCGCGCGTCTTGTGGATCGCCGGCATCACGATATGCGACGGCTTCTCGCCAGCGAGCTGCACGATGAATTCGCCCATGTCGGATTCGATGCAGTCGACGCCGTGCTCCGCGAGGTAATGGTTCAGCTCGATTTCCTCGCTCGCCATCGACTTGCCCTTGATCACGCGGCGCGCCTTCTTCGCCTGCGCGATGCCGAGCACGATCGCGTTCGCGTCGGCCGCCGTCTCGGCCCAGTGCACGTGCACGCCGGCTTCGGTGAGCTTCGTCTCGAGCCGTTCGAGCAGCGCGGGCAACTGCGCGAGCGCATGCTGCCGCACCGCTTCGCCGAGGTCGCGCAGCTGCTGCAATTCGGTGTCGTCGGGGAATTGCGATGAACGCTTGCCTTGCAGGAAGTCCATCGCGCCACGAAAGCTCTTGCGCAGCGCGGGATCGTCGAGCGCGGCGCGCGCGCGGGTCTTGAAGTCGCCGGGGGCGACGAATTGCACGGTGTGGTCGCTCATCGCGGGAAGTCCTCGCTGGCGGTGGCGGCCGGGCGGGCGGCTGCCGTATCGGTGACGATCACGACCCACAGGCGGCGAGGGCCGTGTGCGCCATACGCGAGCGTCTGCTGGATGTCGGAGGTCTTCGACGGGCCCGATACCAGCACGAGGTTGGTCGGCATGCCGGCGTGCCAGCGCTCCGCGTGCACGGCCGCGTGCAGGTCCGGATGCAGCGTGCTCGCATGAACGAGCGCGACATGCAGCGGCGGCACCAGCGACACCGTGCGCGGCGTGCCTGCATCGGGTGCGAGCACGACGGTGCCGGTGGCCGCGATGCCCGAGCGCGCAACGGTGAAGCCCGCGTCGATCGTGTCGAACAGTTCGGCCTTCCACGCGTCGATCGGCCGGTCGAACGGCACGGGCGCGACCGTATCGGGCAGCGCGCGGGCGAGCGCCGCGGATTCGGCGCGGGCCGGGTCGAGCAGCAGACGGCGCACGCCGGCATCGGCGAGTTGCGCAGCGAGTTGCGCGGGCCAATCGTCGCCGGTCGCGCACCAGACCTCCGCATGCGACGCGGTGAGCGCGGCCTGCATCGTGTGGGCAAGCGTGTGCGGATCGTGCGCAGCCTCGTTCTGCGCGCGGCGCGTGTCGTAATGCGAGTCGATGCGCGCGTCGAGCGCGGGGGCGGCCGCTGCCGCGACACCCGGGGCGGCGGCGCGCAGCCGCTGAAGGATTGCGTCGCGCGCGCTCATTGCTTGTCCCCGCGCAGCGATGCGGCGCCGGCCGTGCGGCGCCACAGGAAACTGGCGAGGTGCTCGACCGGCAGCGGCGCGCCGGCCTTGTCGGCCGCGTGGCCGATGTTCAGCAGGCAGCCGCAATCGGCAGACACGAGCCGGTCGCAGCCCGTCGCGCAGGCCGACGCGACCTTGTCGCGCACCATCGCGCCCGAGATGTCCGGATGTTTCAGCGAGAACGTGCCGCCGAAGCCGCAACATTCGGATTCACGCTCGTGTTCGATGCGTGTCACGCCCGGCAGTGCGTCGACGAGGGCGACGCCGTGGCCACGGGTACCCATCTCGCGGCGAGCCGCGCACGACGTGTGCAGCACCACGCGCTCGTCGGCGCCGGCCGGCGCGGCGAGCGCATCGAGCGCATTGAGCCGCACGTCGAGCACGTGCACGAGGAATTCGGTGAGTTCGTAGGTTCGTTCCGCAATCGCACGGGCCTTGGGGCCGTGGACGGGATCGTCGGCGAATAGCGCTGGCCAATGGTGCCGGATCATTCCGCCGCACGAGCCGGACGGCACGATCACGGGCCACGGTTGCGCGAACAGGTCGAGCTGCGCGGCCGCGACGCGGCGCGCTTCGTCGGGATTGCCGCTGCTGTAGGCCGGCTGCCCGCAGCAGCTCTGGCCGCGCGGATAGTGGACGGTCAGGCTTTCGCGTTCCAGCAGGCGGACCGCGTCGAGCCCGGCTTCAGGGACGAACAGGTCGACCAGGCAGGTCGCGAACAGGTAGACGTTCGCGGGGACGGCGGCGGCGGGGTACTGCCTTTCGTTCATGTCTCGCTCCAGAGGCGACGGCCCGGCATGCGGATGCGGGACGACGATTTCGCTGCATAATTCCCGCGACGGCGCCGCAGCTCAAATTGGTTGGGCCAATCGGCGCGGCACGCATTCCGCAGGGAGACGCGACGATGGCAGCGATGACGGCCCGGGGCCGGACCGAAGTGGTGATGCGCAAGATCGAGACGGCGCTGCTCGACGGCACCTGGCCGGCTGGCGCGCGTCTGCCGGCCGAGCGCGTACTTGCGCAGGAATACGGCGTCGCGCGCAATACGGTGCGCGAGGCGACCCAGCGGCTCGTCGCGCGCGGGCTGCTGCAGAGCCGGCGCGGCGCGGGCGTTTACGTGACCGACCAGTTGCGTGCCGGTATCGCGTCACCGTGGGGCCAGCTGGTTGCCGATCATCCGGCGCTGCGCGACGACATCCTCGAGTTCCGCCGCGTGCTCGAAGGCGCGACCGCCTATTTCGCCGCGCTGCGCGCCGATACGAACGACCGGCGCCGGATCCGCACGCTGCTGCGCGAGCTCGAAACCGCGCACGCGAACGGCGCCGCGGCCGTCGAAGCCGCGACCGACGCGAAGCTGCACGAGGCGATCGCGCTCGCGTCGCACAACACGATGTTCCTGCACCTGCATACGAGCGTGATCGGGATGCTGCGCGAACACATCTCGATCAACGTGGCGGGCATGACGACGCACGACGAGCAGGCGTCCGAGCTGCTGTTGCTGCAGCACCGCGTCGTGTGCGAAGCGATCTGTGCACAACGTCCCGAAGAGGCACGCACCGCGATGCAGACGCACATCGACTACGTGCGCAGCCATTTCGAGCGCAGCGGCGACGGAGCCTGAGATTGGTCGGACCGCTTCGGCGCGTGGCCCGTGCGGCGGGCACCTCCGGTGCGGCGAGGCGTCGATGCCCGGCAGGCGGGTGCCTGTCCGCGGTCCGAAGCCATCGGCGCTGCCCCGCGCGATTGACCGGTTCATCGGGCGCCCTCTAGAATCGGCCGGAACCGTGCGCCAGCCGCGCGTCGCGGCGCATGCGGGCCCTTTGTTCCGCCAGTCGAGGAAGTTTCCGTGTTCACCTCTTTGATCCGGCGCGCATCGGCCGCGCTGTCGTGGCGCGCCGCATGCCGCCCGGCCCGCGCGCTGGCCGCCGGC
>NZ_JAAGPE010000300.1:0-11015 GCF_017104605.1 Burkholderia sp. Ac-20384
GAACGCGGCTAGCAGGTGTGCAGTAATGGACTGGCGTTCGTAGGTGTGCGATGCCGGTCGGGCAGCCGGGACGACGGGTGATGTGCCGTCGGCGGCCGAACAGAGCGCAGTGCCGGATGCTGCGCCGATCCGGGCGCCTGCGGCCGTCCCGCTGGCCGGGCCAACGCCGGCTGCCGTGATGGCTCCTGCCGCGGTCATCGATCCGGCACCGGCGGTCGCGATGCCGCCCAGCGCCGAACCGGAACCGGCGTTCGCGCCGCCGCCCATCGCTGAACCGGTACCCGCGTTCGCCCCGCCGCCTGCCGCCGAACCGGCAGCGCCCCGCGCCGACGCGTGACGCCGCCGTGGCCGGTCGCGCTCAGTCGCGCCGGCCGCCGCGATGGTGGAACCAGCCGCCGAGCGCGGTGAACACCAGCCCGGTTGCGCACATTCCGATCCAGCCGAACGCGTGCCATGCGGCGACGCCGGCCGACGAGCCGAGTGCGCCGCCGATGAAATAGCACACCATGTACACCGTGTTGACGCGGCTGCGCGCCTCGGGCTTCAGCGCATAGATGCGCGACTGGTTCGAGATCTGCGCGGCCTGTACGCCGACGTCCAGCACGATCACGCCGATCACGAGCCCGACGAGGCTCGAACCCGACAACGCGAAGATCACGAACGACAGCGCGAGCAGCGCGATCGCGAGCGAGATGATCGCGCGCGGGCCGCGCTTGTCCGCGAAGCGGCCCGCGTACGGCGCCGCGAGCGCGCCTGCCGCACCGACGATCCCGAACAGGCCGGCCGCCTGCGGGCCGAGATGGAACGGCGCGCCGGCGAGCAGCAGCGTGAGCACGGGCCAGAACGCGCTGAATGCCGCGAACAGCGCGGCACCCGTCAGCGATGCCTCGCGCAGCCCGCGCAGTTCAACCGCCAGATGCCACATCGAGCCGAGCAGCTTGCCGTACGACAGCGTCGACGTCGGCGAGCTGCGCGGCAGTCGCAGCACGATCACCGCGGCGAGCGCGACGAGCGCCGCGACCGACGCGGCAAACACCGCGCGCCAGCCGAAATACTCGGCGACGAAGCCGGCGGCCGTTCGCGCGAGCAGGATGCCGAGCAGCAGGCCGCTCATCACGGTGCCGACCGCATGCCCGCGTTCGGCCGGCGGCGCGATTTCGGCAGCGAACGGCACGGCCTGTTGCGCGATGGTCGCGAGTACACCGATCGCGAGGCTCGCGACGGCGAGCACGGCCAGCGACGGCGCGGTGGCCGCGACGATCAGGGCGACCGACAGGCCGGCGATCTGCATCAGGATCAGCCCGCGGCGGTCGAAGCGGTCGCCGAGCGGCGCGAGCAGGAACATGCCGGCCGCGTAGCCGAGCTGCGTCGCGGTCGGCACCGCGCCGATCCACGACGCGCCGTCGGGAAACGCGGAGCGGAAGCTGTCGAGCAGCGGCTGGTTGTAGTAGATGTTCGCGACGGACACGCCCGCGATCGTCGCGAGCAGCAACAGCAGGCTGCGCGAGTAGTGGGGCGAGGCGGCGTCGGTCGGACGGTCGGTGGAGGCGGTGGACATGGCTGCGCGGACGGAAGTGGGGCGGCGCAGCGCGCGGCGCACGCGTCGGGTGCGCAGGCGGGCGGGGCGCCGTCGAGGCTGCCGATCATACCGGAGCGACGTGAATCCTGCCGGACGGGGGGCGAAGCCGGGCGGGTGCGCTTGGAAGAGCACCGCAACACAGTTCGAGCTGCTTTGCCGAGGCGCTTCAATCTCGAAATCCGCGACTCGGCCGTGCCACGCACGAAATTCGTGGGACCGGCTGAAAATTCACTTTTCAGTGAGCATGGCTTAAATAGGTCTGGGAAACTGCGGATATCTTGCTTCAGTTGAAGTTTGATTGAAGGCGCTAGATTGCATCTACGAAAACTACTTATTTCACTCAACCACAAGGCTGTTGATAACGTGCGCTGGCCAACTATTTTTCGACGCAAAGTTGTGCGCTCTCAGCGGTAAAGTGCTGCAGAGGGAAAGCGAAACGGCCGTTGTCGTACCTGGGAAGAATCCGTCCCAGCACTCGTAAAGTTCACGTACAGGCACCAGTGCTCGATTGTTCCCCAAAGCTTTGCCGTACGACAGTACTAACCTTGAAACGATGACGACATCGGCACTGTTTCCTCTTGGGCTAGGAATTTTCTTCGATGTGGTGACTTCCTGAGTTACATCACGTTGAGCGTCGTAGTAGCTGGCTCTCGATGTCTTAGGTTGGCCATGATTCAGATCGATGAAGCCTATTTGCACCTTTTCGTGGAGGAGCGCTTTGTCTGCCGCAATGCTGCCATAGAAAAAAGGGCTGCCGGAACGATCGTCGTATAGCAGGCGGCAAGCATCTTTGCTTTTATTCAGTTTTCGTGTTGATCTCAGGGAAAATCCGCAAGACTTGATGAGATCGTAACGATATTCCGATGGGGCTTGTTTGGATACTTCCTGACTTCCGTTCCATTTTGAGGGAAAGAGTAAAATAAAAATAATAGCTGGTAGAAATATTTTCCTGCTCATGGTCTCAAGTTGTCACGCGAGATAGTTTGGGAAACATCGTCGCTGAGATGCTTATACGCGCACTTGAAATACATTACTCTCCTGTTTTGGTGAAGTGCTGCTCGATTAACCTGCAGTGTCACATTCAAGACGTCAGCATCGATTTCTTGCTCATCGATTGGGTGATTTCTTTTGAATTTGTCGACTCTCGTATTGATGTTGATTTTTCCATCAAGAATCCACCGATATTTATTTTTACTCCCTGGTGGATTTTCATATCGATCGCGGGTCGACTCTGCAACCCAATATAGTCCGGACGCGTCCGTCGACGTGTAAGCGTCTGACTCAAGCAAGAGTTGCCGCGGTTCTGTGACATATGAAGCATTTCGGTAAGCGCTGTACGTGTCGTAATTCACGCGACCAGTAACTTGAATGACCCCTCTGCCGCGAAATCGGGCGCCATCTCCTGCCTGTGTATTGCCAAGATCGGTTCGCCCTTCGTAGGCAGTGCCGCTCGCATATTCGCGTACAGTTTGAAGTCCATCAGTTTCTTGGGCAATCTGTCCCCAGAAATGTGCTGTGCGCAATATGGAGTCCAAGTAGTATTTCCGTCTTGCTAAATTTATGGCTTGCCACATTCGTGGCGGCAGTTGATGCTTGCTTGTAGATTGTCCGCGAACCAGAAGTGACAGTGCTCTACTAAATGTCAATCCAGTGCCTGTGGCAGGCAACAGTTGCACCATTTCTGACGTACTAAGCCAGCCGCAATTCTTCAGTGCTGCGACAAACCGTAAGGGATGAAAGTGATAATGCTCTGCCTTAAGAGTCAGCCCTGTCTCTACCGCCTCCTCCCAAAACGCCAACGCTTGATGGTGACGCTTGAGCCTTTCGTACGCTGGCTCACTTAGACACATCGGGAACACGATGTTGCCGACCTCACTCTCTCCTTCGGTACCCTTCAGCCAGCCCCAGCGCTTGTCGAAATCGTCACGCGCCCACTCGCTGGGCATCTTGACCACACAGTAGGTGAGTCGGTCACGCAATTCGCCAGTCTGCGTCTTGGCATAGGCAAGGATCAGCCGGTTGCGGTGTCGGGTGGCAGCGTCAATCACGGCTGCATCGGGTGCTGGCGATATCGGCTCGATCAAGTCGAGCAGTTGCCTTGAGTCGCAGCGGCTGTTGCCGTCGGCATCGTCGTCAATAAATGTCCAACCCAGCCAGTGCGGGAAGTCGGCGTCGCTATAGACCTTCGTGCCGATACGATTGAGATCCACGTAGGCGGTGACACCACCGTCGATAGCAACCTTGCGGAAATGCGGCAGGCGACCCTCATGCAGATCTGTGGCGGCCGGCGCGTCGGGCCCCAGGATTCGACCGAAGCGCAGCATCTCGTAGCCGGCACTGGGGCATCCGGGGTAGGTGTCTGTCGCGGTCTTGTAGAGGTTATAACCGCCCGCTGCTTCTTCGACGCTACCACGCCGATCACCCACAGCATCACGCGTTGTCACGGTGATAGTGCCTCGCGCTTCGCTCAGCGCAATGTTAAGCACCTCCTTCGTTTGCCCGTTGGGCCGTACGGTCCATTGCGCCCATGCTTCGGCGGTCAGATCATCGGGCGGCGTGGCGGCCGCGGCCCCATAGACAGCTGGTACGCGAATAGTCCGTTGTGCGACGGTGGGTGGGGGCGGTGCCTTCTTGCCTGATTGCGGCGCGGGCTTCATGGCTGCCTGATATGCACCGGTGACTCTCGGCCACCACGTACCAGCCTGTGCTGCGGTCTTGCCGTTGAGCTTCAGGATGCGCTCTGGTGTCGTCCGGAACCGTTGCGCAACACTTTCGAGCGTATCGTTGGCGGCACCCACCGCGGAATCGAAGGCACGCACGACGTAGTTCCTGGTTTCGGTACGCGGGTTGACCGCGTACATAGGCGTACCTGCAGGCAACACGATATGGATGTCGCCCCAGACGCAGTTGCGTCGTCCCTCGGGGGCTTGCAGCTTGCCTTGGCTGCGGCCCATCAGTTTCTCTACGTTCGCTTTGTCGGCAACGATTTCGAAATGGATGCGGTTTGGCCTGCCGTAGATCTCACCTGCCTGGCCAATTGGGTCTTTGCGATAGATCTTGTCGCCTTTCGTCCACGCTGCCTTGGTGGCCGAATTGATCGCCATGCTCTTCAGGTGCTGGTAGATCGAATAGAAGACGACCTCGACACCTTCGCCGATTTCCGTCTGGTGCTTGATGATCACCACACCATTGCTGGTCCAGCCAGCGTAGTAGAGCAAGGGGTAAGCGTCGCGCTCTTGCTCGGTAGGGTTCTGCTTCGGCTTGGCAGCACAGGCACGCGCGAACACGACCTCGCCGTCGGCAATGGCGCGCACCGGCTCCGGATTTGCGTCAGGGCCTGGCGCGACCAGATGCACACCGCCATGCCAGCCGAACTGATGGCTGACGGGGAAGCTGCCTTTACCGCTCTTTTCGCCGAGGCCAAAGGTTCCGTCGTTCCTGTCGTCGTCGGTTTTCGGTTGAGGGGTGCCCAGGAAGGGGAAGCTGACAAGCATAGGTGGTTCCAGGTTCTATTCGGAAAACGAGACGTCGTTGAGATCGACGGGCTGACCGGGCAGCGGTTGACCATCAATTCCAAACGGAGTGCCACGACCGGCGCCACCCCCATCCATGGGGCCGTTGAATTGCGTCAACACGGCATCGAAGGTGATACCGCTGTCGTCCAGCGTGATGGTGCCGCCCGGACCGCGCAGGCGGAACACGTCGCCGGCCTGTAGCTCGATGACCCTGGTTCGTGTGGTCACGGCTTGTCCGGCTTCGATGTCGATGCGCCCCTGCACGCGTTGCTCGCAGTGACCGCCGATCTCCACCGTGTGGTTGGCGGCTGTCTTGTCGCGGCGGTTGTTGCCGACCTCTTCCGTGCGGTCCTTGCCTGTCGTGATGGTGTAGTTGCGACTGATGGCCAGGAAGTCGTTATGGCCGATGTCGTGCCGACGGTCCTGCCCGATCGTGACCTGTTCGTCGTGCCCCACTGTTTCCTTGCGGTCATTGCCGATCGCAATCGTCTCGTCATGTTCGACCTGCTCGCTGCGGTCGTGGCCCACGAACGTTGTTTCGTCGTGGTTGACGTGGATGTTCTGATCGCGCTGCGCGTGGACGTAGATTTCCTCTTGTCCGGCCTCGTCCTCGAAACGCAGCTCGTTGTAGCCGTCGCCCTTGTGCGTCTGGCTCTTGATCGTCATCCGCGTCTTGTGGCGCGGCAGTTCGTACGGCGGTAGCTGCAAGCGGTTGTAGGTGCGGCCAGTGATAACTGGCTGGTCCGGGTCGCCATCGAAGAAGTCGACGATCACGTCCTGACCGATGCGCGGGATCGCCATGTGTCCCCACAGCGCCCCCGCCCAGTTCTGCGCAACGCGGATCCAGCACGAGCTGTGCTCGTCATGCTTCCCCTGACGATCCCACGGGAATTGCACTTTCACTCGGCCGTATTCGTCGGTGTAGATCTCTTCGCCTTCCGGGCCAACCACCACTGCCGGCTGCGGGCCGTCGATGCGCGGGTGCGGCAGTGGCTCGGCGCGCCATTCGGCATCGTCCGGCACCAGGACTGCTTCGTAGCCGTAATACGTGCCGTGTTGTGCGTCGGCGCTTTCTTCCCCTTGGCTGGTGTGTTGCTTGCCGTGATGCACCAAGCTCACCGGACGCCAGCTGCGGTTCATGTCCTCGCGCGGGTGACTAGTGAGCTCGAAGGCGATGCCCGGTTGCAAGCGCGCGTCGTCACCATTCACGATAGCCGCGCGCGCATCACGCCGATGACCACGCAGGCGATCCTGGGTGAACGCCTTGCCACTGGCTTCGTGCTTATATCGCCCCGGGTAGTCGTAGCGCGCGTAGCCTCGCCCCTGATGATCGAGATCGGTTCCGTTACGCGGGTACTCGTAATTGAAGCGCGGATTCTTGAACGTGTAGTCACGCTGCACCTGGCGCGCGGTACGTACATGCTCGGTGTAGGCAAAGGTCCGCAGGCACGGCTGCGGCTGATCGCCGCCTGGCGTGGCGTTGTACAGCACGGGTTCGCCATCGAGGCGACCGAAGATGAACAGCCGGTCGCAATGAATCAGCCGGTGCCCGTCCTTGCCATGCTGGAACGCGTAGAAGAAGCCTTCCTCGCGCAGGATGCGTTCGATGAACGCGTAGTCGGTGTCGCCGGCCTGCACGCAATACTCGCGCGCAAGGTGCTCGTTGGTGGCGCGTTGCTCGTAGTCCATCGTCAGGCCATGCGCCTTGAGCACGGCGGTGGCGATCCCGGTCACGCTCAGGGTCTGGAAGATCCGCCAGTCGGACGACAGCTTGAGGCGTGCCAGACGCGGCTCGACCACGGCGGAATATCGGGTACGTCGAAAACCGGTATCGCCCTGAACGAAGGACGACACCGTGCCGTGCACGTAGCGTATCGGCTGCCCACCCTGCCAGATCGTGAGCAGGCCGTTGCGATCGAGCATCTGACCAAAGTCGATGGCCGGATCGGCGCTGGCCAGTTCGACCTGCAGGTGGAAGGTCTCGGACAACCCCTCATGCAGCGTGAACTCGACGACCTCAAATGACTTGTCGCCAGCAGTAAAGGTAAATCTCAGGTCGGATGACGTCACCATAAGCATTCCTTAACGGACCGTGATCGGGCCGGTCGCTCGACACATGCGCCGAGCGACCGGCGCACGCACCGGCCGCTCAGGTCACTCGAACTTACGCTTCCTGCGGCTTGCGCCAGTCGTCCGAAGCCTCGGTACCGGCGATGGCATGGGTCCAGGTGATCTTGCGGTAGGCCATCGAGACCTTCACCAGTTGGGTGTACTCGGCCTTGCTGGGGTCCTGCGCATGCGGCAGCGCGGTGTTGATGTTGACGACGGTGGCGTCTTCCAGCTTGGTCGTGAAGAAGTGCTCCTGCTTGCCCTCGGTGGAGGTGCGATACCACTTCACCTCTACTTCGGGGAGCATTTCGCCTGCTGCCAGCGCCTGGTACAGCAGCGGCGTGGCCTTGTTCAGCGGCGCGGTGAAGGTGAACGGCTTGTGCACACGCTGGCCGGACGGCTGACCGCTCTGCGGGTCGGTCGGCGTCGCGATCAGGTGTTCGATTTCCTGGACCAGGATCTGATCTTCGTGACCTTCCTGGTACACGTTGCCCACCGAGTCGGCGGTGAAGGCGCCCTGCGTGATGTTGCCCTGGGTCTTGCCCTGGATGCTGATATAGGCGGGAGTCGGCATTGGCTGCTTCCTTGAAGTTATTGTCGAAAAGGCCGGTTGGGCCATGGCGCCGGAATGGCTTGGAGCCTTTACGCAATAGCCATGCCAATCCGCGGCCTTGCCGCGTTTTTCCTTCAAGATCAATGCACTATCGGCTGGCCGAGGGGCGCCGAACAAATACGCGGGAAAGCGAATCCAAATAAATCGCTTTTTTAGAGGGGAAATCGGGCCATTTCTGGCCCGATCAAAATCAACCCATTGATAAGAAAGGGAATTTATCGGGCCATTTTTGGCTCGACCGGGTCAAAAATGGCCCGCTTGTCGGCGTGGGCGTGAAACCACCGACAGCCGGCAACAAAAAGCGATACCGACGACAGTACCGGTTACTAGGCAGCACATGTCGAATAGCGGGAGGGTTCTATCGGAGACGCGAGATGAACGCGATACACCCCGAACATCCAGAGAGCGATATTCCGACACCCGTTGCTTTCAATGTCAGTCGACCAGCTCACCCGTCGGTTCATAAAACGGATAAGGCCCAGCCCCTTCATCGACATACACGTGATGCGACGTCATCCCCGTATCGGGCACATAGTGATGGACCGCGAACGCCGGCGGTTCGAGCCGGAACGCGGAGGGCCCATCGGTCCGCAGGTCGAACGCGACCTGGTGCGCGGGCGACGGCACCGCGGCTGCGAGTGTGCCGCCGAAGCGCGTGAACATCGTGCGATGCACGTGGCCGCACAGCACGCGCTCGACGTTCGGATGTCCGCGCAGCAGCGCGTCGAGTTTCACGGAAGCGGCGGGTGCGAGGCGCAGCTTGTCCATGTGGCCGATTCCCGATGCGAACGGCGGGTGATGCAGCGCGACGATCACGGGCCGGTCGCGCGCCGCGTCGAGCTGCGCGGCGAGCCAGGCGAGCCGTGCATCGCACAGATCGCCGTAGCTTGCACCCGGTACCTGCGAGTCGAGCGCCAGCACGCGCACCGCACCGACGTCGAGCGCGTACTGCACGAATTCGCCGTCCTGCAGCTCGGCGCGATCGGCAAACGCGCGGCGCAGCCCTGCACGGTCGTCGTGATTGCCGATCATCAGGTGGTACGGAATCTCGAGCGCCGCGAGCAGCCCGCGCAGGTTGCCGTATTCTTCATCGTGGCCGAAATCGGTCAGGTCGCCGGTGACGAGCACGGCGTCCGGGCGCGGCACGAGCGCGTTCAGTTTTTCGATGCAGCGCGTGAGCGCGGCCGCGGTGTCGACGCGCCGGTACGCGAGCTGTCCCGGACGCTTGATGTGGAGATCGCTGATTTGAGCAAGCAGCATCGTCGTTCCTCGGAATTGTCTGATTGTTGTCGCGGCGTCGCGCGCCGCGGTGGGGTGCTGCATGAATGATGCCGGAATGACGGATTACCCGCCGAGCGCGATCAGGCCTTCCGGTGCGATCGTGAGCCCGACCGCCGTACCGCGTGCGAGCGCGATGCGACCCGGCACGTCGATCACGAGCGCGTCGGGGGCCGCGTGCTCGATCGTGAGGCGCGTGCGCTCGCCGAGGAACGCGCACGCACTGACCGCGCCGCGCAGCGGCGCATGGCCGGGATCGGCGAGTTGCGCATCCTCGGGGCGGAAGAACCACTCGTCGGCGGCGTGCGGCGTCGCGATCGCGCCGCCCGTGGTCACCAGCGTGCCATCGCGCCACTGCCCGGCGAGCCGGTTCAGCGTGCCGATGAACTGCGCGACCGTGCGGTTTGCCGGGTGGTAGTAGATGTCGCGCGGCGTGCCGATCTGTTCGATGCGGCCCGCGCCCATCACGACGATCCGGTCGCCGAGTTCCATCGCTTCGGCCTGGTCGTGCGTCACGTAGACCGTCGTCACACCGAGTTCGCGCAGCAGCGTATTCATCTCGCGACGCAGCGTGTCGCGCAGCTTCGCGTCGAGCGCAGTCAGCGGCTCGTCGAGCAGCAGCACGCGCGGTCGCACCGCCAGCGCGCGGGCCAGCGCGACGCGCTGGCGCTGGCCGCCCGACAGCTGGTCGACCGGTTTGTCCGCGTGCGCGTCGAGCCGCATCATCGCGAGCAACTCGTCGACGCGCTCGCGCAGCGCGCGCGGCGCGGTCTTGCGGATCCTCAGCCCATAGCCGACGTTGCCGCGCACCGTCAGGTTCGGAAACAGCGCGTAGTTCTGGAACACCATGCCGACCTGCCGGCGCTCGATCGGCAGCGCGGTCACGTCGTCATTGCCGAACGCGATCGTGCCGCCGGCGTCCGGCGTGTCGAGGCCCGCGATCAGGCGCAGCGTCGTGGTCTTGCCGCAACCCGACGGCCCGAGCAGCACGAGCGTTTCGCCCGCGCCGATCGACAGGTCGAGCGGTTCGAGCACGCGGGTGCCGCGGAACGTCTTTGCACAGCGGGTCAGGGTGATGGGGGTGGAATCGAGTTTCATGTCTGCGAGATATTCAGCGCGGGCGCTTCTTGAGCGCACGCGTGCCGGACGGATCGACGCCGAGCCACTGCATCGCGACGAGCAGCGGCAGCGTCATCAGCAGGAACAGGATCGTGTACGCGCTGCCGACTTCGAGGCGCAGCGACGCATACGTATCGGCCAGCCCGACGGGCAGCGTCTTGGTGTCGGGCGTATGCAGCATCCACGTGAGGTTGAATTCGCCGATCGACAGCGTGAGCACCGCGAGCGCACCCGCGACGATGCCGGGGCGCAGGTTCGGCAGCACGATCGTGACGAAGCGCGTGACGAACGATGCGCCGAGGCTGGCCGCGCCTTCCTCGAGCGTGCGCAGGTCGGCGCCGGCCGCGACGGCCGCGACCGCGCGCACCATGAACGGCAGCGTGAACACGACGTGGCCGACGACGATGAACCACAGGCTCATCCGGAACGCGGTGAAGCCGCCATACACGACCAGCAGCGCGAGCGCCGACGCGAGGCCGGGCAGTGCGACCGGCAGCACCAGTGCCTCTTCGATCGCACGCGCGACACGGCTCTTGCTGCGTGCAAGCGCATACCCGGCCGGCACGCCGACGACGAGCACGATCGCGAGCGTCGCGAACGCGACGTAAAGCGACAGCGCGACCGAGCCGTGATACTGCTGCCACACCTGTTCGAGCCAGCGCAGCGTGAGCCCGCTCGACAGGCCGCGGAAATAGTTGACGGTGAGGCCCGCAAGCACCGACATCACGACGGGCACGATCAGGAACGCACACAGCAGCAGCGTGACGCCCCATTGCAGCGCGGCGATCGCGCGCGCGCCGGT
>NZ_JAAGPE010000029.1:0-57896 GCF_017104605.1 Burkholderia sp. Ac-20384
CGGCGGCGCGTGTCGCCGTAGGTCATCGCCGCGCCGATCGCGTCGATCCCGTCCGCGAGCCCCTGCAGCGGCGCGATGCCGGCCGCGGCCATGCGTGCCGCGTGATCGGGCGGCGTGAGGTCCGGAAACACCGAGATCACCGCGCCGACCACGCCGTGCCGGCGCGCGGATGCCGCGAACGCATTCGCCGCGATGTCGCACAGCGGGCGCTCGCCGGTCGCTTCCTGCGGATAGTCGAGAATCATCGCGGCCGCGCCGGGGCGGTCGGCGAGCAGCGCGTCGCAGCACGCGCGCATCTTGTCGGGATCGCCCCACGGCGTCGTCGTGAAATCGAGCGGGTTCGCGATCGTCGCGTACGCGGGCAGCACGTTGCCGAGCGCGTCGCGTCCGGCGTCGCCGACCGGCGGGAACGCGATGCCGCGCGCTTCGCCGAGATCCGCGACGAGCCCCGCATCGCCGCCCGACGTCGCCAGCGCGGCGAGCGTGCGGCGCTCGGGCACACCGGCGATCGCGAGCAGCTTCAGCGTTTCGACGAGGCCGACCGGGTCCTTCACGCGGATCACGCCGAGCCGCCGGAACAGTGCGTCGTACAGCGCGTCCGAACCCGCGAGCGAGCTCGTGTGGCTGATCGCGAGCTGCGCGCCGAGCGCCGACGTCCCGCTCTTCAGCGCGACGATCGGCACGCCGCGCGCGAGCGCGCGGGCGGCGGCCTCGCTGAAGGCGCGCACGTCCTTCAGCCCTTCGAGATGCACGCCGATCGCGCGGATGCGCGGATCGTCGACGAACGCGTCGACGAGGCGTGCGATGTCGACCGACGCCTGGTTGCCGACGCTCGCCAGGTACGCGAACGGCACCGAGCGTGCGCTCATCGACAGGTTGTAGGCGAGGTTGCCGCTTTGCGTGATCACCGCGACGCCCGATTCGACGCGCGGCGCGCCGTGCGCGACCGGCCACAGCGCACTGCCGTTCAGGCCGTTGATCAGCCCGTAGCAATTGGGGCCGAGCACGGCCATGTCGCCGGCCGCGTCGACGAGCGCCTGCTGCAATCCGGCGCCGTCGGCGCCCGTTTCGGAGAAACCCGACGCGTACACGATCGCGCCGCCGGCACCGCGTTCGGCGAGCGCGCGCACGACGTCGATCGCCTGCCGCGCGGGGACCGCGACGAACACGGCATCGGGTGCGGCGGGCAGGTCGGCGACGCTCGCATGGCAGCGCACGCCGTCGATCTCGGCATGGTTCGGATTGACGAGCCGGATGTCGCCGGCATAGCCGTAGTCGCGACAGCGCTGCACGGCGCCCGCGATGCCGCGTCCGCCGACGAACGCGATGCTGGCCGGCTCGAGCAGCCGGCGCAGGTTGGCCGCGGCGGCGGCACGACGATCCCTGACTTCAGGGGAAGAGGTCATGATGGTCCTTTCTGAGCGCGCGCCGGCTTGCGCGCCGGCGCGACGATTCGCGTCAGCTGTAGCGTCGGAGGATTTCCTTGGACAGGATGTGGCGCTGGATCTCGGACGTGCCTTCCCAGATGCGCTCGATGCGCGCATCGCGCCAGAAGCGCTCGATCGGCAGTTCGTCCATCAGCCCCATGCCGCCGTAGATCTGCACCGCGTGATCGGTCACGCGGCCGAGCGTTTCGGTGGCCAGCAGTTTCGCGAGCGCGGCATCGCCGTCGGTCATCGTGCCCAGGTCGAGCTTTTGCGCGGTATAGAGCGTGACGAGTTCCGCCGCGCGGATCTCGGTCTGCATGTCGGCGAGCTTGAACGACGTGCCCTGGAAATCGCCGATGCGCTTGCCGAACTGATGGCGCGTCGCGGCCCATTCGGCGGCCATCTCGAACGCGCGCTGCGCGCGGCCGATGTTGTTCGCGGCGACCATCACGCGGCCGGCGGTGAGCCAGTCGTTCGCGAGCTCGAAGCCGCGATGCTCTTCGCCGAGGATCTGCGCGGCGCTCACCCGGCAGTCGCTCAGGAAGATCTCCGACTGGTGGTAGCCGCGCAGGCTCGTGCAGTGCGGGCCGCGGCGCACGGTCATGCCCGGCGTGTCCTTGTCGATCAGGAAGCAGGTCACGCGCTTGCGTTTCTGGCCGCGCACTTCCTCCTCGCCGGTGACGGCGAACAGGATCACGAAGTCGGCCGTATCCGCGTGGCTGATGAAGTGCTTGCTGCCGTTGATCACGTAGTCGTCACCGTCGCGCACCGCGCGCGTGCGGATGCCCATCGCGTCGGAGCCCGCGCCCGGTTCGGTCAGCGCGAAGCAGTCCACACGCTCGCCGCGCACGGCCGGCTTCAGGTAGCGCTCGATCTGGTCGCCCTTGCATGCCATCAGGATCTTGCTCGGCCGCGCGACGAACACGTGCAGCGCCCAGCTTGTACGGCCGAGCTCGCGCTCGACGAGCGCCTGCGTCACGTAGTCGAGCCCGGGCCCGCCGGCGCTTTCCGGCATGTTGAACGCATAGAAGCCGAGCTCGAGCGACTTGCGGCGGATCGACTCGGCGAGTTCGGGCGGCACGTCGTCCGCGCGATCGACCGCGAATTCATGGGGCTGCAGTTCCTTTTCGACGAACTGACGCAGCGACGTCACCAGCATTTCCTGCTCTTGGGTCAGCGAAAAATCCATCAATCATCTCCCGACAAAATGGGGTGCGCGACCTTCGACCGACGCGCGAAGCGCTTCCTGGCCGTCCTCGCTGTGACCGCAAGCGACGCCGGCCGCCAGTTCGCCGCGCAATTGCTCGGCGAGGGAATGCGTGAGTGACTGCGCGAGCAGCGCCTTGGTATGGCCGAACGCGACGCTCGGCCCCTGCGCGAGCCGCAAGGCGAACGCGGCGACGTGCTCCGCGAACGCATCGGCGTCGACGACTTCGGAGACCAGTCCCGCCGCGAGCGCATCCTGCGCGCTCCAGCGTTCGTTCAGGAAGATGAAGCGGCGTGCGACGTCGGGGCGCGCGAGGCGAGGCAGGAACCAGCTTCCGCCCATGTCGGGGCTGTAGCCCATGCCCGTATACCCGCAGCGCAGCGTCGCAGCCGTGCTCGCGATGCGGAAGTCGCACGCGAAGCCGATGTCGGTGCCCGCGCCGACCGTCGAGCCGTTCAGCGCCGCGACGGTGGGGCGCGGGAACGCGGCGAGCGCCTGCACGAAGCGATGCGCGCGTTCGGTCCACCCGTAGGTGTCGAGTTCGCCGTTGCGCTCGGCCTCGGCCCATTCGTCAACGTCCGCGCCCGCGCAGAACGCGCTGCCGGTGCCGGTCAGCACGACGCAGCGCACCGCTGGATCGTTCGCGAGCGCGTCGAGCGTCTCGCGAAGAAAGTCGAGATGCGGCCGCGCAAGCGAATTGCGCTTCGCCGGGCGGTTCAGTCGAAGGGTCACGACGCCGTCGTGACGTTCGATTCGGATGTCCTCGATGCTCATGCTGATCACTGTCTCCTGGTTGTTGTGTGTCGGGGTGTGTCAGAGCCGGCAAGGGTCGCCGCTACTTGCGGACCGCATTTCGGCATAGTATAAGTTCTGTTAAATGAACGTTCAACCCAATTGTGAGTCGACCAGGAGACACACGATGAGCGTGGTGATGGAGACGTCGGCAGGTGTGGAGGAGGGAAGGCCCGGAGCGGAGGCCGCGCGCATCGTGAACGGCGCGGGCCTGCAGATCGATCGCGTATCGAAGCGCTACGGCAGCGTGCATGCGCTGCGGGAAACGTCGATCGAGATTCCGCGCGGCGAATTCCTGACGATCCTCGGGCCGTCGGGTTCCGGCAAGACGACGCTGCTGACGATCGTCGCGGGCTTCGAACATCCGACCACCGGCGACCTGCGCGTGGGCGGCCGCAGCATCGTCGCGTTGCCGCCGGAGAAGCGCAACTTCGGGATGGTGTTCCAGGGCTATGCGCTGTTTCCTCACATGACGGTCGAGCAGAACGTCGCGTATCCGCTGATGGTGCGCAAGCAGAAGGGGCCCGACGCGGTGAAGCGCGTGAAGGCCGCGCTTGATCTCGTGCGGCTCGGCCATCTTGCGGATCGCCTGCCGCGCCAGCTGTCGGGCGGTCAGCAGCAGCGCGTCGCGATCGCGCGCGCGCTCGTGTTCGATCCCGATCTCGTGCTGCTCGACGAACCGCTCGGCGCGCTCGACCGCAAGCTGCGCGGCGAGGTGCAGGTCGAGCTGAAGGCGTTGCACGAACGGCTCGGCGCGACGTTCCTGTTCGTCACGCACGACCAGGAGGAAGCGCTGTCGATGTCGGACCGGATCGCGATCATGCGCGACGGCCGGCTCGAGCAGATCGGCACGCCGGACGGGCTGTACGAGCAGCCGGCCAACCGCTTCGTCGCGGACTTCCTCGGCAAGAGCAACTTCATTGAGGGCATCGCGCTCGGCAGTGATGCGACGGCGACGCATTACCGCGTCGGCGACGCACGGTTCGTCGCGCCCGCATGCGGCGCGCGCGCCGACGACACGCTGCTGTTCGCACTGCGCCCCGAGAAGGTGGCCGTGTCGGCGACGTCGTGCGGCGGTGCGCACAACGAAGTGGCCGGCCGCATCCGTCACTGGAGCTATTTCGGTTCGTCGTACCGCTTCGAGATCGAGACGCCAGCGCTCGGCTGCATGACGGCGGACGTGCCCGCGTGGCGCGGGCTCGCGTCGCCGCGCACCGGCATGGACGTGTTCGTGCAGTGGGAGCGCGACGCGACCTGCCGGATCGCGGCCGACTGACGCGCGAACGCTGCATCCCGCGCGACGCGGCGCAGGCCGTCGTCGCCGATCGATTCACCGGTGCCCGGAAACGACGAGACGCGTGCGGGCGCTGCCCAGCCTGGAGGAGACACCATGACGAACCGCCATCTGCAGGACCTGCTCGACCAAGCACGCGATCTTCAACCCGCGACGTCGCAGCGGCGCCGCGATTTTCTCCGGCTGTGCGCGGCCGCCGGCATCGCGCCGACGCTGCTGTCGCTCGGCGCGAAGGAGGCGCAGGCCGCGAATCAGAAGGAAATCGTGCTCAGCGCGTGGGGCGGCGAAGCGCGTTCGGCGTTTCGCTCCGCGTACATGGACCCGTTCACGAAGGCGAGCGGGATCAGGATGGGCTACGACTCGTCGCCGGAGGACGGCAAGATCAAGGCGATGGTCGAGAACCGGAACGTGATCTGGGACGTGATGGACCTCGACGGCTTCGCGGCGATCAAGCTCGGCAAGCAGGGTTTCCTGCGGCCGATCGACTATTCGGTCGTGGGTCGCAATGCGCTGCCGGGGCTCGCATCGGACTTCGGCGTGCCGTCGTACCTGCTGAGCTACGTGCTCGTCTACGACGCGCGCAAGTTCGGCGCGAATCCGCCGAAGAACTGGGCCGATTTCTGGAACGTCGGCAAGTTTCCAGGCAAGCGCGGGCTGTGGAAATGGATGGGCGGCGCGCTGGAAGCCGCGCTGATGGCCGACGGCGTCGACAAGGACAAGGTCTATCCGATCGACGTGCCGCGCGCGCTGAAGAAACTCGGGGAGCTGCGCTCGAACGTGCTGCTGTGGGATTCGGGCGCGGACAGCCTGCAGCTGCTGCGCAACGGCGAAGTCAGCATGGCGTGCATCTGGCATACGCGCGCGAACGTGATCCAGCGCGAGAGCAACGGCCGGTTCCGCTACACGTGGGAGCAGGGGCTCGCGTCGTGCGACGTGTGGGGCGTGCCGAAGAACAACCCGTCGGGCGATGCCGTGTGGCAGTTCATCAAGTTCGTGCAGGGCGTCGAGCCGCAGGTGCGCCTGCTGTCGCTGCTCGGCAACGGGCCGGTGACGCCGGCCGCGACGGCCGCGGTGCCGCAGGCGCTGCGCGCCGACAATCCCGGCACGCCCGAGAACTGGGCGAAGCAGTGCAAGGTGAATCCGGAATGGTGGGCGCAGCATTACGAAACGACGCTCGCGCAGTACACCGACCTGATGTCGTCCTGAGCCGCCGCCTCGTGAGCGTGACCGCATGAATACCCTGTCTACTCCCGTCGCGGGCGACGTCCCGCTCGGCCGCGCGAAAGCCGATCGCTACTGGCTGCTCGTCGTGCCGCTGCTCGCGGTGCTGATCGTGCTGTACGTGTATCCGCTCGTGCGCGTGCTGTGGCTCGGTTTCACGGTGCCTGAGCCGGGCCTGCACAACTACGCACGTCTGCTGGAAAACCACGGCGTACACCGTGTGTTGTGGACGACGCTGCGCGTGTGCGCGGTTACGACCGTCTTTTCGGTCGCGCTCGGCTACGCGATCGCGTATGCGATGGCCCACGTCGGCCCGCGCCAGCGGATGGCGCTGATGTTCGGGCTGCTCGTGCCGTTCTGGGCGTCGGTGCTGGTGCGTGCGTTCTCGTGGCTGTTCCTGCTCGGCGAGCAGGGGCTCGTGAACACGCTGCTGATGCGCGTCGGGCTGATCGACGCGCCGCTGCCGCTGATGCGCAACGAGATCGGCGTCGTGATCGGGATGATCCACTTCATGATTCCGTATGCGGTGCTGCCGCTGTACGCGAACATGAAGGGTATCGACCCGCAGCTCGCGCGTGCTTCGCAGGGGCTCGGCGCGGGCGCGTTCGTCACGTTCCGCAAGGTGTATTTCCCGCAGACGCGGCCGGGCATCGTCGGCGCGGCGATCCTCGTGTTCATCTTCTCGCTCGGCTTCTACGTGACGCCGGTGATTCTCGGCGGCGGCCGCACGGTGATGGTCGCCGAGTACATCAGCACGCAGATCCTGCAGCTCGTGAACTGGGGCAGCGGGGCGGCGCTCGCGTCGCTGCTGCTGGCGTCGATCCTGGCCGCGCTCGCGCTGCTCGCGCGTTTCGTCGACCTGCGCGAACTGTTCGGCGCGCGCTGACCCGACCGGAGGAAGAACCGATGAAGATCCGAATGACCGCAGGGCGCGCGCTGGTGGTCGGCGTCGCGTGGGCCGCGATCCTGTTCCTGATGCTGCCGCTGCTCGTGTCGGTGCCCGTATCGCTGACGCCGAGCGACTACCTGTCGATGCCGGACGGCGCGCTGTCGCTGCGCCACTACCGCGTGCTGCTCGACGACGACGGCTGGGTGTCGAGCTTCCTGCAGAGCGGGCTGATCGCGCTGGTGTCGTCGGCGATCTCGGTCACGCTCGGCACGCTGTGCGCGATCGGGCTGTGGAAGGTCGCGTCGCGGCGCGGCGAGTTCGTGCGCGGCGTGATCCTGTTTCCGCTGATCGTGCCGCCGATCGTATCGGCGCTCGCGTTCTACCGGCTGTGGGGCGAGCTCGGGATGCTCGACAGCCTGCCGGCCGTGATCCTGTCGCACGTCGTGCTGTCGGTGCCTTACGTGGTGGTGGCCGTGTCCGCATCGCTCGCGACCGTCGGCCTGCGGATCGAACGGGCTTCGCGCAGCCTCGGCGCGAGCCTCGCGCAGACGCTGCGCTACGTGATCCTGCCGTCGATCCGGCCGGGCGTGCTGTCGGCGGCGGTGTTCGCGTTCATCCTGTCGTGGGACGAGCTCGTCGTCACGCTGTTCATCTCGAGCCGGAGCGTGTACACGCTGCCGCGCCGGATGTGGGACGGGATGCGCGAGAACGTCGATCCCGCGATCGCGTCGGTGTCCACGCTGCTGCTCGTCGCGACCTGCGTCGCGATCGGCCTGTCGCTGCTGCGCAAGCGCGCGGCCGGGGCCGTCTGAATTCAACCCTTGAACGTTACGTTGCGGAGAAAAATCGCATCATGAAAGTCCTGATCGTTCACGCCCATCCCGAACCGCAGTCGTTCACGACGTCGATGCTGCATCGCGCGGTGAGCACGCTCGAAGCGCAGGGGCATACCGTGACGGTGTCCGACCTGTACGCGATGCAGTGGAATCCGGTTGCGAGCGCGGCCGATTTCGGCGTGCGCAAGAACCCCGGCTATCTCGTCTACGCGCTGGAGCAGCGCGAGAACGTCGCCGCGAATGCGATCGCGCCGGACATCGCCGAGGAACTCGACAAGCTGGCCGCGTGCGACCTGCTGATCCTGAGCTTCCCGCTGTTCTGGTGCTCGGTGCCGGCGATCATGAAGGGCTGGATCGACCGTGTGCTCGTGTCGGGCAAGGTGTACGGCGGCGTGCGCTTCTACGATCGCGGCGGGATGCGCGGCAAGCGCGCATTGCTCGCCTGTACGTGCGGCGGCCGCGACTACATGTTCGGTGCGGACGGCGTGCACGGCGAAATCGACCTGATGCTGCGGCACGTGCTGCGCGGCACGCTCGGTTACGCGGGCTTCGACGTGCTGCCGTCGTTCGTCGGCTATCACGTGCCGTATATCGGCGATGCCGAGCGCGCGGCGGTGCTCGACCGCTACGACGACTATCTTGCGCAGCTCGACCGGCTCGAACCGATGGTGTTTCCGACGCTCGACGATTTCGACGGCGACATGCGGCCGCGCGAGCGCGCGCCGCAGGAAGCCGCGCAGGACTGACTGCCGCACCCGGCCCCGATGCCGATGCGCTTCTCAACCCTCCGATCGCCTGCGAGTTCGAGCGATGACCCTGACGTCGAGCGACGTGCTGCTGTTCCTGACCGGCCTGCTGACGCTGTTCTGTCCGCCGGTCGCGATCCCGATGTACGCGGCCGTCACCGGGCATTTTCCCGACGTGACGCAGCGGCAGATCGCGTTCAGGCTGTTCGCGTGGATCGCGGCGCTGATGGTCGGCGCGGTATGGGGCGGGCAGTTCCTGCTGCGCATGCTCGGCCTCACGCTCGGCGCGCTGACGCTGACGGGCGGCCTCGTGCTGTGCCTGTGGTCGATCCCGATGATGCGCGGCACGGCCAACGACGAACGCAGCGGCGGCGACCGGCGGCTCGAATATGCGCAGTGGCGCAACTACATCGCGGTGCCGCTGATCTTTCCGCTGTCGATCGGCAGCGCGGTGATGTCGCTCGTGATCACGACCGCGACGCGCTTTCACACGCCGTCCGACCTGCTTGCGCTGAGCGCGGCCTGCGTGCTGCATGCGGGCGTGATCGGGCTCACGTATGCGTGCTCGGCATCGTGGTGCCGGCGGCTCGGCGAGATCGGCAGGACGCTCGTCGAGCGGCTGTCAGGCATCGTGCTGACCGCGATCGCGTTCCAGATGCTCGCGCAGGGTGTGCGAGAGCTGTTGCCGGGGCTCGCGCATTGACGGCGGTGCCGGCCCGCGCATGATCCAGAAACCTGTCCTGAACGATGGAAGAAAAATGAAAACTGTAGGCATGTATCTCGTCGACCTGCTCGCCGCGTACGGCGTCGACACGGTGTTCGGCATTCCCGGCGTGCATACGATCGAGCTGTATCGCGGCCTGGCCGGCAGCGGGCTGCGCCACGTGAGCGCGCGCCACGAGCAGGGCCTTGGTTTCATGGCGGACGGCTATGCGCGCGCGACCGGCAAGCCCGGCGTGTGCTTCGTGATCACCGGCCCCGGGATGACGAACATCGCGACGTCGATGGCGCAGGCGTATGCGGATTCGATTCCGATGCTGGTGATCTCGAGCGTCAACGCGTCCGGCGATATCGGCTCGGGCAACGGCCATCTGCACGAACTGCCCGACCAGCATGCGTTCGCGGAGAATGTCGCCGCGTTCAGCTATACGGTGCCGCGCGCCGACGCACTGCCGCAGGCGATCGCGCGCGCGTTCGCGGTGTTCTCGGGCGGCCGGCCGCGCCCGGTGCACCTCCAGATTCCGCTCGACGTGCTCGCGGCGCCGGCCGACACGCTGCCGCCGGTGCCGGCTGCACCGCCGCGCATCGCGCCCGGCCCCGCGTCGGCCGACGGCATCGACGCACTGCGCGCGAAGGCGGCTGCCGCGCGCGCGCCGCTGATCCTCGCGGGCGGCGGCGCGCTCGACGCGGCCGACGACGTGCGGTGGCTCGCCGAAGCGCTCGACGCACCGGTCGTGATGACGATCAACGGGCGCGGCGTGCTGCCGCCCGCGCACCCGCTCGGCATCGCGTGGTCGGCGTCGAGCGACGCGGTGCGCGCACTGATGCGCGACAGCGACCTGATCGTCGCGCTCGGCACCGAGCTCGGGCCGACCGACTACGACCTGTATGCGACGCGCAGTTTCTCGATGCCCGCGCCGCTCGTGCGGATCGACATCGATCCGCAGCAGCTGTGCCGCAATGCGGTGCCCGCGCTGCCTTTGCTGGGCGACGTCGGCGAAACCCTGCGCGCGCTGCGGCGCGTGTGGCCCGGCGATGCGCTCGCCCATGCGGATCGCGGCGGCGTCGAACGCGCGGCGATGTGCCGTGCGGCGGCGCGACAGGAGCTGAACGACGAAATGCGGCACGATCTCGCGCTGCTCGACCTCGTGCGCGACACGCTGCCCGATGCGGCGATCGTCGGGGATTCGACCCGCATCGTCTACGCGGGCAACGTCGGCTTCGCGGCGCCGCGCCCGCGCAGCTGGTTCAACGCGTCGGTCGGGTTCGGCTCGCTCGGCTACGGGCTGCCGGCCGCCGTCGGCGCGAGCCTCGGCGATGCGTCGCGACCGGTGGTCTGCGTCGCCGGCGACGGCGGATTCCAGTACACGCTCGCGGAACTCGGCACGGCGGTGCAGCATCGTGCGCGCGTGATCGTCGTGCTGCTGAACAACGGCGGATACGGGGAAATCAAGCGCGCGATGGTCGATGGCGGTGTCGAGCCGGTCGGCGTGGATCTGCATACGCCGGATTTCGTCGCGATCGCGCGGGCGTATGGATGGGGTGCGCAACGGATCGAGGAGGGCGGGTCGCTGGCCGGCGCACTCGCGGAAGCCGCGGCGCACGATGCGCCGTATCTGATCGAGATCCGCGCGCACTGAGAGCGCGAACGGCCTCGCGATGCGAGGCCGTTCGTGGGCGCCGCCGGATTGCCGGCGGCGATCCGGCAGCGATGCTGCCGTCGTCGCGCGGCGTACTACGCGCGCTTGCGGGCCGTCTTCGGCGGCGGCAGGAACGTATCGACGACGCGCAGGCAGCTCGTCAGCGCGTCTTCCGCGGTAAACGACGTCGGGTCGCGCGCGAGTTCGAGCCAGAACCCGTCGATCACGGCCGTCAGCGTCAGCGCGGCGAGAGCGCTGTCGACGGTTCCGCCGCGCACTTCCGCGATCTGGTCGAACAGCTTCTTCAATGCCTGCCGGTAGCCGGCATACAGCTCCTTGTGCGCCTTGCGGATCACCGGATCGCTGTGCGCAACGCTCCAGAAGCCGAGCCATACCTTCACGTTCTTCGGCGCGAACACCGGCGCGGCGAAACACACCTTGATGATCGCGTCGAGCTTGTCCTCGGGGCCAGTCGCGTTCGCGGCGGCCGCGCGCGACACGTCGAGCAGGTCGGACGCGAGGCGCTTGTAGGTCTGCGCCATCAGCTCGTCTTTCGACTGAAAGTGATGGTTGATCAGCCCGCGCGATACCTTCGCTTCCGCGCAGATGCGGTCGATCGTGGTTTCCGAATAGCTGTAGCGCGCGATGCAGCGCATCGTCGCGTCGATGATCGATTGCTGCCGCACCGCGGGCGTTTCGCGGATACCGCGGCCGCGGGTCTGAACCGGTGCGCTGCCAGGAGTCTTTTTCACGGAGTGACCTTACGGAATCGTCATGGCACCGATTATAGGGGAGTGTCGGACGCTTGTTCAATTACACCTTCGAAAGCGGCGCGGAACCCGCGAAAACCCTTGCTCCCGGATTATTGAAATCTGTTGAACCACCGTTCAACAGCGCCTATACTCGACTCCGCATGAGGTTGGTCGGCCATTCAACAAGACGCCGCTGTCCCGCACGGGACGGGCGCGAGAATTCGACACAGGAGACAGCATGTTGGCGCGGGTGGAGAGCGTGAAGGCGGCCGTCGAGGAGCGCGTGCAGGTGATGGACCTGCACAAGCGGTTCGGCGAGCTGGAGGTGTTGAAGGGCGTGTCGCTGAGCGCGCGCGAAGGCGAGGTGATCTCGCTGATCGGTGCGAGCGGCTCGGGCAAGAGCACGCTGCTTCGCTGCGTCAACCTGCTGGAGACGCCGACGCGCGGACGCATCGTGGTCGACGGCGAGGAGATCGGCTTGAAGGTCGACCGCAAGGGCCGCACGGTGCCGACCGATCCGCGCCAGGTCGAGCGCATCCGCACGCGGCTCGGCATGGTGTTCCAGAGCTTCAACCTGTGGGCGCACCGCACGGTGCTCGAGAACGTGATCGAGATGCCCGTGCACGTGCTGCGCGAACCGCGCGCCGAAGCGATCGCGCGCGCCGAGCAGCTGCTCGAACGCGTCGGCCTCGCCGACAAGCGCAACGTCTATCCCGCGTTCCTGTCCGGCGGCCAGCAGCAGCGCGTCGCGATTGCGCGCGCGCTGGCGATGCGGCCCAGGGTGATGCTGTTCGACGAGCCGACGTCCGCGCTCGATCCCGAACGCGTCGGCGAAGTGCTGAAAGTGATTCGCGATCTCGCGTGCGAAGGCCGCACGATGATTCTCGTCACGCACGAGATGGCGTTCGCGCGCGACGTGTCGAACAAGGTGCTGTTCCTGCACGAGGGGCGCGTCGAGGAGAGCGGCACGCCGGCCGAGATCTTCGATGCGCCGCAGAGCGAACGCTGCCGCCAGTTCGTCAACGCACACCGGCAACGCCACTGAACCGCGGGGGCGACCCGCGCGTGCCCGCGCGGCCGGCTGCCCCGATCCCATTCTTTCCCGCAAGGAGTCCGACCATGAAACGTGTCGTACGCAATCTGCTGTGCCTGTTGAGTTTTGTCCTCGCGGCGCTCGCGCCGTTGGGTTCCGCGCACGCGTCGTCGGGCGTGCTGCGCTTCGGGGTCGCCGCCGAGCCGTATCCGCCGTTCCTGATGAAGAGTCCGACGGGCCAGTGGAGCGGCTTCGAGGCAGACCTGATCCGCGCGCTGTGCGAGCAGATGAAGGCGAAGTGCGAGATCAAGGAAGTCGCGTGGGACGGCATCATCCCGGCGCTGCTCAGCGACAAGATCGACGTGATCTTCAACTCGATGTCGATCACGCCGGAGCGTCAGAAGGTGATCTCGTTCTCGCGGCCGTACTACGAGACGCCGGGCACCTTCGTCGGCGCGAAGAACCAGAAGCTCACGCTGACGCCGGACGGGCTGAAGGGCAAGGTGATCGGCGTGCAGGGTTCGACCGCGAACGCCGAGTTCATCAAGATGGCCTACGGCAAGAATGCGACGGTGCGCCTGTACAACACGCAGGACGACTGCAACGCCGACCTCGTCGCCGGCCGCATCGACACGATGTATCTCGACCAGCTCGGCATCCTCGATTTCCTGAAGTCGAAGGACGGTTCCGCGTTCGAGCTGAAGGGCCCCGGCAGCGTGAAGATGGACCCGGCGATCTTCGGCTACGGTGTCGGCGCGGGGATGCGCAAGGCCGATGCGCCGCTCAAGCAGCAGATGGACCAGGCGCTCGAGCAACTGCATGCGTCGGGCAAGTACGCGCAGATCGCGAAGAAGTATTTCCCGATCGACCTCTGGCCGCACTGATCGCACGGATACGCGCACGGACGAGGAGGCGACATGGACGGTTGGGGATGGGTGAGCTACCTGGGCATGGACCCGGACGGCTGGGGCGTCGCGCTCCTGCAGGGCGCGGGCGTGACGCTCGAGATTTCGCTCGGCGCGTTCGTCGTCGGCATCGTGCTCGGGCTGCTGGGTGCGGCCGCGAAGCTGTCCGGCGTGCGCGTGCTGGAGCGGCTCGCGCAGGGCTACACGACGCTGTGCCGCGCGGTGCCCGAGCTGCTGCTGATTCTGCTGCTTTACTACGCGGGCACCGATGCGATCAACCTGCTGATGACGGCGATCGACGTCGGGCCCATCGCGGTCAACGGGTTCGCGGCGGCGGTGATCGTGCTCGGCATCGTGCAGGGCGCGTATGCGGCCGAGATCATCCGCGGCGCGATCCTCGCGATCCCGTACGGGCAGATCGAGGCCGCACGCGCGTTCGGCGCGCCGCCGGCACTCGTGTTCCGCCGCGTGACGCTGCCGGCGATGGCGCCGTATGCGCTGGCCGGCTTCACGAACCTGTGGCTGATCCTCGTGAAGGACAGTGCGCTGATCAGCGTGGTCGGCTACAGCGAGCTGCTCTACACCGCGAAGCAGGCGGCCGGTTCGACGCGCGAGTACATGCATTACTACCTGATGGTCGCGGCCGTGTACTTCGCGATCACGTCGCTGTCCGGCATGCTGTTTCGCGAGATCGAGCGGCGTTTCGGCCGATGGATGCCGGCATCGTGAGCCGCGCCGGGTCTTCTCACGCATTTTCTGACCGAACCGGATCAACGTCATGGATCTGAGCGTACTGTCTTCCTACGGATCGCTGCTGCTGCTCGGCGTGCTGACCACTGTCAAGCTGCTCGTCATCTCGGCCGTGTTCGGCTTCGCGCTCGCGATCGTCGTCGCGTTCGCACGGCTGTCGGGCAACCCGGTCATCGCGCGTGTCAGCAAGGCCTTCACCGAAGTGATACGCGGCACGCCGCTGCTCGTGCAGATCTACCTGATCTATTACGGCGTCGGCTCGCTGTTCGCCGGCTGGCCCGCGCTGCGCGACAGCGTGCTGTGGCCATTCCTGCGCGACGGCTTCTGGTATGTCGCGTTCGCGCTGGTGGTCAGCGTCGGCGCGTATGTCGGCGAGGTGCTGCGCGCGGGCTTGCGCGGCGTACCGAAGGGCGAGATCGAGGCGGCGCGCGCGATGGGGATGCGCCCGTCGATGATCGCGCGGCGCGTATGGCTGCCGCGCGCGATCCAGATCCTGCTGCCGACGCTTGCGGGCGAGACCGTGATGCTGCTGAAATCGACCGCGCTCGCGTCGACGGTCGCGGTGATGGACGTGCTCGGCGCCGCGAACTACATCCGCGCGCAGACCCTGCGGACCTACGAGCCGCTGCTGGCGATCGCCGTGATCTATGTCGTGCTCGCGTTCGTGATAGAGCGCGCGTTCGGCCGGCTCGAGCGGCGTGTGCCGGTACGCATGCCGCGTTGAACGAACCCTTGAAGATGCGGCGGCCGCCCGGTCGCCGCGCGACGGAGAACGCATGAACTATTCGAAGCTGGTCGATCGCCTGCAGGGCAAGCGTACGACTGCATGGGACATTCATTACGCGGCGCTGGCGGCCGTCGCGGCGGGCGACCCGGCGATCATCCTGAGCGTCGGCGATCCCGACTTTTCGACGCCGGAGATCATCGTCGAGCGCGCGGTAGCCGCGCTGCGCGGCGGTGACACCCACTACAGCGAAGTACGGGGCCGCGCCGAACTGCGTGCGGCGATCGCGCGCGAGCATGCGAAGACGTCCGGGCAGGCGGTCGGTGCCGAGCACGTGATCGTGACGGCCGGCGCGCAGAACGCGCTGTTCGCGATGGCGATGTGCCTGTGCGAGACGGGCGACGAGGTGATCGTGCCGGAGCCGATGTACCTGACGTACGAGGCGAGCGTGCGCGCGTCGGGCGCGACGCTCGTGCCGGTGCCGGTCGATGCGTCGCGCGGCTTTCATCTCGACTTCGACGCACTCGAAGCGGCCGTGACGCCACGCACCAAGGCGATTTTCTTCGCGACGCCGTGCAACCCGACCGGCGTCGTGATGCCGCGCGCCGATCTCGAACGAATCGCGCGGCTCGCCTGCGAGCGCGATCTGTGGGTCGTGTCCGATGAGGTCTATGCGGAACTGACGTTCGAGCGCGACATGGTCAGCATTGCGTCGCTGCCGGGGATGGCCGAACGCACGGTGACGATCGGCAGCCTGTCGAAATCGCATGCGATGCCGGGCTGGCGGGTCGGCTGGGCCATCGGCCCGGCCGAGCTGATCGAGCATGCGGAGCGGCTCGCGCTGTGCATGCTGTACGGGCTGCCGGGCTTCATCCAGCAGGCGGCCGTCACCGCGCTCGACAACAAGGCCGCGATCGTCGCGGACATGCGCGAACTGTACCGGCGTCGCCGCGACCTGGCCTACGCACGTCTGCGCGACGTGCCGGGGCTGCGTTGCCTGCTGCCGGAAGCCGGCATGTTCATGATGGTCGACGTGCGCGGCACGGGGCTCGACGCGCACGCATTCACGTGGGGATTGTTCCGCGCGAAGCAGGTCGCGCTGCTCGATGCGAGCGCGTTCGGCGATACCGCGTCCGGCTTCGTGCGCTTCGGCTTCGTCGTCGACGATGCGAAGCTGGCCGACGCCTGCGAGCGCATTGCGGCATTCGTCGCGAGCCTCGGCGCGGAGTCGCGCGCAGCGTCGTGACGGGCGAGCCGAACCGGAAGGAGGACGGACGATGATCGAGGTGCTGACATGGCAGGTGCCCGGCGACGGCGGGCAGCCGCTCGCGATTCGCGCATGGCGGCTGACGGGCGGCGACGGGCCGCGCGTGCATCTGCAGGCCGGCGTGCATGCGGACGAGATCGCCGGCATGCTCGTGCTGCACCGCTTGCTGCCGCAGCTGTGCGCGGCGCACGATCGCGGCATGCTGCGCGGCACGGTGACGGTGGTGCCGCAGGCGAACCCGCTCGGGCTCGCGCAGTTCCGGCAAGGGCGGCTGCTCGGCCGCTTCCATGATGCGACGCAGCGCAATTTCAACCGGCATTTCCATGAATCGGCCGCGGCGCGCCGGCCCGCGACGACATTCGCCGCGTGGCAGCGCACGCTGTTCGACGCCGCGTGCGACGCCGATATCGTGCTCGACCTGCATACCGATTCCGATGCGCTGCCGTACCTGTACGTGCAGCGCGAAATGTGGCCGGCCGGCCGCGATCTCGCGGCGGCGCTCGGCGTTGACGTCGCGATTCTGTGGGACGAGGACGACGACGGCGCGTTCGAAGGCGCGATCGCCGCGCACTGGGCGCGCAACGGCGGCCTGCGCGAACGGCTCGTCGCGACCGTCGAGCTGCGCGGGCAATCCGACGTATCCGATGCACTCGCCGAGCGCGATGCCGACGGCGTGCTGGCGTTCCTGCGCGGCCGCGGCGTGATCGCGGAGCCGGCCGGCGCGCATGACTGGCATGGCGAGGCCGTGCCGATCGCGCATATGGAGACGGTGCTCGCGCCGGTATCGGGCGTGCTCGTGTACGAACGCGAACTCGGTGCGACGGTCGACGCGGGCGAGCGCATCGCGCGGATCGTCGCGCATCCGGGCGTGCCCGGCAGCGAGCACGTGCTGGTCGCGCCGCAGGCCGGACGCATCGTCACGCGCAATCGCGAGCGGCTGGTCGCGCAGGGCGACGTCGCGCTGAAGCTGACGGGTTCGCGGCCGTCGGCGGGATGGTCGGGCGGCGCGCTCGATCCGTGATCGACGCTGCGCGCGACTATCCGGTTATTGAGAACTGTCGAAATATTGCGTCGGGACTAACCCGCGTCGCTGCGCCGAAATGACGTCGACGTTGCGACGCGCCCCGCGTGCGGTCGCGTACAGGACGAGGGCGTCTCGCGTGCGACAGCGGCACCAGCGCCCGGTATCGCTAGGGAAAACCATAGTGCGCTCGCGAAAGATCGAGTAAGCACGCAGTCAGCTTCGCCATCCAGAATCGCCACACTCATTCAAAAAGCAAACCAGGAGACAGGCGATGCATGATGGGTTGGTGAAAAAAATCGAAGCGCATCCGAAGTATGCGCAGCTCAAGCGACGACGCAATACGCTCGGCATCTTCCTGACCGTGCTGATGCTGGTCGTGTACTACGGCTACATCGCACTGATCGCATTCGACAAGTCGTTCCTCGCGAAGCCGGTGAGCACCGGCGTGACGAGTGTCGGCGTACCGGTCGGCATGGCGGTGATCGTGTTCACCGTCGTCATCACCGGCATCTACGTGCGCCGCGCGAACAACGAATACGATCAACTGACGCAGGACATCCTGCAGGACGTCGCCCAATGAAGAAGACTCTTTCGATGACGCTGGTCGCGCTGCTGGCAGTAGGCGTGTGCGGCGTGGCCGTCGCGGGCGGCGGCGATGTCGGGCAGACCGCCAAGCAGGCAACCAACACCACGGCCATCGTCCTGTTCGCGCTGTTCGTCGCAGGGACGTTGTGGATCACCAAGTGGGCGGCGTCCCGCACGCGTTCCGCCGCGGATTTCTACACCGCCGGCGGCGGCATTACCGGGTTTCAGAACGGTCTGGCGATCTCGGGCGACTACATGTCGGCCGCCTCCTTCCTCGGCATTTCCGCCGCTGTGATGACGTCGGGTTACGACGGCCTGATCTACTCGATCGGCTTCCTGGTCGGCTGGCCGATCATCACGTTCCTGATGGCCGAGCGGCTGCGCAACCTCGGCAAGTTCACCTTCGCCGACGTCGCGGGCTACCGCTTCGAGCAAGGGCCGATCCGCAGTTTCGCCGCAATCGGCACGCTGGTGGTGGTGGCGTTCTACCTGATCGCGCAGATGGTGGGTGCGGGGCAACTCATCAAGCTGCTGTTCGGTCTCGACTACTGGGTGGCGGTGGTCATCGTCGGCGCGCTGATGATGGTCTACGTGCTATTCGGTGGCATGACGGCCACCACCTGGGTGCAGATCATCAAGGCGTGCATGCTGCTCGCGGGCGTGACGTTCATGGCGATCATGGTGCTCGCGCAGTACGGCTTCAGCCCGGAGGCGCTGTTCGCCCATGCGGTGGAAGTCAAGACCGCGATCGCCGCGAATGCCGGCAAAGCGCCGGACGACGCGACCCGGATCGGGCTGTCGGTGATGTCGCCGGGCGGGTTCATCAAGGATCCGATCTCGGCGATCTCGTTCGGCATGGCGCTGATGTTCGGCACCGCCGGCCTGCCGCACATCCTGATGCGCTTCTTCACGGTGCCGGATGCGAAGGAAGCGCGCAAGTCCGTGTTCTGGGCAACCACGTGGATCGGCTACTTCTACGTGCTGATCTTCATCATCGGCTTCGGTGCGATCACGCTGGTGCTGACCAATCCGGAACTGGCCGACGTCGCGAAGGGCGTGATCAAGGGCGGCGCGGGCACGGCCAACATGGCGGCGGTGCTGGTGGCCAAGACGGTGGGCGGTGACGTGTTCTACGGTTTCATCTCTGCCGTGGCGTTCGCGACGATTCTGGCGGTGGTCGCCGGGCTCACGCTGTCGGGTGCGTCCGCGGTGTCGCACGATCTCTATGCGACCGTCTTCAAGAACGGCAAGGCGAACAGTGCAGACGAGCTGAAGGTGTCGCGCATCACGACGCTGGTGCTCGGCGTGATCGCCGTGCTGCTGGGCATCGCGTTCGAGAAGCAGAACGTCGCGTTCATGGTGTCGCTGGCGTTTGCGGTGGCCGCGTCGGCCAACTTCCCGGTGCTGTTCCTGTCGATGATGTGGAAGGGCTGCACCACGCGTGGCGCGGTCATCGGCGGGTTCCTGGGGCTGGTCTCGTCGGTGGGGCTGACGATCGTGTCGCCGTCGGTATGGGAAGCGACGCTGGGTTATCCGAAGGGTTCGGCGTGGTTCCCGTACACGTCGCCCGCGCTGTTCTCGATGACGATCGGCTTCGTCGGCGTGTGGCTGTTCTCGGTACTCGACACGAGCCTGCGCGCGAAGGCGGAGAAGGGCGCGTTCGCTGCACAGCAGGTGCGTTCGGAAACGGGGCTGGGGGCGACTCGCGCCAGCAGCCACTGACCGGTCGTTAGCCTGCCACGCCCGCCCGGGGCTGACGATGCAGCGCATTGCATCGTCGGCCCCAGGGCGGGCGGTATCGTTTTCATCCGTCCGTCGAATCACGCTCTCGCAATAAAAAATCGCGAATTCAACCGAATTCGTCGATAATGCGCAAACGTTTTACGAAAGCCCGATTGCGGATAATCAGCGGATTAAATAAATAAAAATAAAATATCCGAACCTGGAATTTCCAGGCCGCGCCGGATCGCCGATCGAAGCCTTGTGGCACGAGGTTAACGGCAGATCCCGACAATACTTTAGGGCTCTTTAGCCACAATTATTCATTTCATTTTTATCAATGAATGATTGATTTCCGGTCATCGGAGCGTCATACACCATCCCCGATAATTCGGCGCTCACATTCTTTCAATAGACCAAACGGCGATCGAAGCCGAATCGCTGCGGGGAGCTGTACTCATGACCATTCGTCATCGCATTACGCTGCTAGTCGTCCTGACGTTCTTCGCGCTGTCCGCGATCGGCATCTATGCCGTGTACCAGACACGCAAGAGCGCGTCCGAGGTACGCCAGGTCACCCAGGGAATCGTGCCGAGCGCGCTCGCGTCGGCGGATCTCGTCGCCGATGTGAAGAACATCCAGATCGCGACGATGACGCTCGTCTACGCGCCCGACGCGAACACCGCCGCCCAGGCGCGCGACGAGCTGAAGGCGAAGCAGGGCGCGCTGCGCGCCGCGCTCGATGTGCAGGCGAAGTCGGCGGTCGGCCAGGCGCAGGTCGGGCTCGTCTCGCAGGCGAAGGAGAGCGCCACGAACTATTTCGCGGCGATCGACGACACCGTGAAGATGAAGGCCGACGGCAAGCCCGAGATGGCGCAGGCGTACCTGTTCGCGAACGTCGCGCAGTATCGCGACGAACTCGAAAGCATCGTCGACACGCTGCGCGTCGAGAAGAACCGCCAGAAGGACGACGCGATCAGCGCGCTGAACGGGATGCTCTCGACGACGGCAACCGCGATCGCGGGCGTCGCCGGCACGGTAATCGTGCTGCTGACCGCGCTCGGCCTGCTGCTGTATCGCCAGATCACGCGTCCGCTGATCGGGATGCAGACGGCGATGAGCGAGATCGCGACGAGCCAGGATTTCACGCGCCGCGTGCCGGTGGGCCGGATGGACGAAATCGGCCATTCGATCGTCGCGTTCAACGGGATGATCGAGAAGATCCAGGAGAACTCGGCGCAGCTCAAGCAGAAGACGGCCGACATCCAGGCGATGCTGCAGAACATGCAGCAGGGGATCCTGACCGTCGTCGAAGGCGGCGTCGTGCATGCGGAATATTCGGCGTACCTCGAAACCATCTTCGAGACGAGCGACATCGCGGGCCGTGACCTGATGGCGCTCGTGTTCGACGACTCGAACATCGGTTCCGACGCCCGCTCGCAGGTCGATGCGGCCGTGCATGCGTGCCTCGGCGAAGACAGCATGAACTTCGAGTTCAACGAGCACCTGCTGGTGAACGAAGTCGCGAAGCGGATGCCGGACGGCCGCGACAAGTGGCTCGACCTGAGCTGGTCGGCGATCACCGACGAGACCGATACGGTTGTGCGCCTGATGCTGTGCGTGCGCGACGTGACCGAGATTCGCGAGCTGACCGCGCAGGCCGGCGAGCAGCAGCGCCGCCTCGAGATGATCGGCGAGATTTTGTCGATCAGCCAGGACAAGTTCCACGACTTCGTGCACAGCGCGAAGGGCTTCTTGAGCGAGAACGAGCGGATGATTCGCCAGCACGAGCGCGCCGATCACTCGATCGTCGCGGCGCTGTTCCGCAACATGCACACGATCAAGGGCAATGCGCGCACGTACAGCCTCCAGCACCTGACGAACATCGTCCATGAAGCGGAGCAGGCGTACGACTCGCTGCGCCGCGCGGACGGCGGCCCCGAGTGGAACCGCGACGCGCTGATGGACGACCTGGCCCGCGTGCGCGATGCGGTCGAGCACTACGCGACGATCAACGCGGTCACGCTCGGCCGCAGCGGCGAGGCGGTGCAGGGCGCCGACTTCCTGATGGTCGAACGCGCGCACATCAGCGAGAGCCTGCGCGTGCTCGACGGCGCCGATCCGGCGAGCGAGGCCGACTGGCATGCGGCGCGCGACGCCGTGCGCCGCATGCTGAGCCAGCTTGGCACGCAGGGCATCGGCGATGCGCTCGGCGGCGTGATCGAGTCGCTGCCGTCGCTCGCGGCCGAACTCGGCAAGCCGGCGCCCGTCGTGCATATCGACAGCCACGGCCACCGCGTGCGCAGCGAAATCGCCGCGACGCTGAAGAACGTGTTCATGCACCTGCTGCGCAACTCGATGGACCACGGGATCGAATCGTCCGACGAGCGGCGCGCGGCCGGCAAGGCGGCATCCGGCACGATCGACATCGCGGTCGGCGTGGGCGGCGGCGAGCTGTGGTTCGTGCTGAGCGACGACGGCCGCGGCCTCGCGCTCGACCGGATTCGTGGCATTGCCCGCGAGCGCGGCTGGATCGATGCCGACCACGACGCGGCGCTGTCCGATGACGCAGTGGCCGAGCTGATCTTCCGGCCGGGTTTCTCGACCGCGAATGCCGTGACCGAAGTGTCGGGCCGTGGCGTCGGCATGGACGCGGTGCGCAACTTCCTGAAGCGCGACGGCGGCGACATCGCGCTGCGTTTCACCGACGATCGCGTCGGCGCGCCGTATCGCGCGTTCGAGACGATCGTGTCGCTGCCGGCCCGCTTCGCGGCGGACGGTGCCGCCCAGGGCGTCGTGCACGAACGTGTGCGCAGCGCGGATATCGGCGCGGCGGAGTGACGACGTGATGGTGCAGGCGTGGATGATCCAGATGGCCGCTGCACTGGCGGGCGGTGCCGTCGTCGCAATCGTGGCGGCAGTCGTGTTTCGCGTGACGCGCAAGCGGCTCGTCGGGGCGCTTGAACGTGATACGGCGCAGTTGCGCGGCGCGCTCGACGCAGCCGAAGCGCGCGTCGTCGACGCTACGTCGGCGCACGCGGAGGCGGCCGACGCATGGGCGCAGCGCGAGGCGCAGCTCGAGGATGCGCTGGCGCGCGAGACGTCCGAGGCCGGCACGCAGCGCGACGCCATGCACGCGTTGTCGGCCGATCGAACGGCGCTCGCGCAGCACGCGATGAAGATCGCCGACGAAGCCGCGCGCCTGCGCGGGCTCGCCGGCACCTTCGAGCGCTGGCACGAGCAGATGATCTCGCTGACCACGCAGAACCAGGACATGCGCACGAAGAACCAGGAGCTGTCGGCGATCGTCGCGCACGTGTCGATCGTGTCGCTGAACGCGTCGATCGAGGCCGCACGCGCCGGCACGGCCGGGCGCGGCTTCTCGATCGTCGCGAGCGAGGTGCGTGGGCTGGCCGCACGCTCGCAGCAACTGTCGAACAGCTATCGCGACAGCCTGAACCGCAACGATCTCGTGACGGCCGCGACGTTCCAGGACATCCAGGCCGGCGGCAAGATGATCACGGCCGCGCTCGCGACCGTCGAGACGCTCGCCGGGCAACTGCACGCGCGAATCGAAGGAGGCGCGGCGTGATCAGCGCGCAGGCGAAAGCCGGCTTCGAGCGGATCTTTTTCGATGCGGCGCGCACGCGGCTCGCGTCCGGCGGCGCGTGCGACATCCGGCCGGCCGCCAGCCACGCACACGATGGGCAGGATCACGCGCCCGCGAAGTCGCGGTCGAAGTCGAAGGTGCCCGAGCATGTCGCGGTGCTGACGATCTCGGCGCTGCATTTCCGCCTGCTGCTCGCGCTGCGCTTCAGCGACGACGATGCGACGCGCCGCCATTTCGCTGGCGCGACGGCGGGCACGAGCAGCCAGCGGCCGCTGCCCGAAGCATTCATGGAAGTCGCGAACCTGTGCTGCGGCGCGATCAACCAGGCGCTGACCGCGCCGTTTCCCGACCTCGGGATGTCGACGCCGTATCTGCTGAGCGGATCGAGCATCGACTACCTGCCCGCACTTTCGCCGGATCACGTGGCTGCCTACGACCTGACGCTCGACGGCGATGTGCGGGTGGGTGCGACGTTGTGCGTGTGCGCGAACGCGCCGGTCGATTTCCATGTGCCGGCCACTGCCACGGTGGATACCGGTGGCGAGCTCGAACTGTTCTGACCGACTCCGACCGACCCAGACCGACCATTAGGAACCCTTGAGATGACCCTGGACAAACCCGTCAGCAAGGTGCTCGTGCTCGACGACAGCCGCGCGCACGCCGACGCGATCAAGCGTTTCTGCGACGAGCACAACCTGGTCGGCCTGACCGTACGGCGCAACCGGCTGCTGAAGGTGCTGCGCTCGAACATCGACCTCGGTGCGATCCTGCTGGCCGAGGATTACGGCGGCTCGCCGGCCGAGAGCGCGATCATCGCGACGCAGATCGATGCGCTGCGCCCCGAGCTGCCGATCATCCTGCGCCGCGAATCGCTTGCGTCGCGCGACGGGCTGCCGGAGGCACTCGCGCGCGTTGCATGCGCGGCCTACGTCGCGGACGACATGACGCCGCTCAAGCGCGCGATCGACGAATACCTGTTCGGCCGCGATTACCCGAACGCACTCGTGCGCGGCATCTCGGAGATCACCGAGGCGCGTATCGACAGCCTGTTCCCGGGCATGACGATCGAGCACGAAACGCCGTGCATCGTGCGCGACCAGATCATCTTCGGCGAAGTGTTCAGCCTGATCGCGCTCGAAAGCGCGTGGTGCCGCGGCTACATGCTGCTGCAGACGAGCGAGCAGCCGCTGCTCGACATGCTAGGCGGCACGCGCGACGACGGCCGCGCACCAGATTTCCGCGACGTGAACAGCGTGCTCGGCGAACTGACCAACCTCGTGTGGGGCGCGTTCAAGAACCGCTATCTCGGCGACGCCGAGGCGCTGGCCCGCCATCCGGTGCAGGTGCCGCTCGTCGTCAATCACAAGCAGAAGTTCATCTCGTTCGGCGGCGACTGCCCGCAGCTCTGCTTCAAGTACCGGATGACCGATCCGGCATCGGGGCGCTCCGTCTGTCTCGACCAGCGCTTCGTGTTCAGCCTGAGCTGGTCGCCGGAGGATTTCCGCGAATCGGTGCAGGACGTGGGGCCGATGGTCGAATCGGGCGAACTCGAACTGTTTTGAATACTGAAGTCAGCAACAACGAAAGGAAGGGGAATACGACATGGCAAAGATTCTGGTGGTCGACGATTCGGGCACGGTGCGCGACGAAGTCGCGGGCTTCTTGCGCAATCACGGGCTTGATGTCGCGACGGCTGTCGACGGCAAGGACGGCCTCGCGAAGCTCAAGGCGACGCCCGGCGTGCGCCTCGTGATCAGCGACGTGAACATGCCGAACATGGACGGCCTGACGATGGTCGAGAAGATCCGCGGCGAACTGGCGAACTCGACGGTCAACGTCGTGATGCTGACGACCGAAAGCAGCCCGGCGATGAAGGAACGCGGCAAGGCTGCCGGTGTGAAGGGCTGGATCGTGAAGCCGTTCAAGGGCGACGCGGTGCTCGACGCACTGAAGAAGCTCGCGGGCTGACACACATCGCCGTTCGGCAACCGCGCGCCCGTTGCCGCCTGCGCAGTCAGTGCTGCGGTTCGGGTTGCACAGCTGCCGCGTCGCCGGGTGCGGCCGGCGCGCGTGGCGCGGGCGTCTGCCATTGCACGACGATCATCCCCGCGAAGATCAGCGCGACGCCCGCGATGCGGCCGGGTGTCGCGAGCCGCTGCGCGAGCCCCATCAGCCCGTAGTGGTCGATCAGCAGCGACGCGAGCGTTTGCCCGGCCACGACGCAGACGATGAAGGTCGTCGCGCCGAGCCGCGGCGTCAGGATCAGCGCGAGCGTGATGTAGATCACGCCCGCGAGGCCGCCGAGCCACGTCCACAGCGGGCGCTGCAGCGCGTCGCCGATCAGCGGCGCGTGCGCACGCGTGGCCAGCAGCACGGGCAGCACCACGAGCAGGCTGACTGTCAGCGACGCGACGCTCGCCCATAGCGGGTGGCCGAGCGCACGCCCGAGCGCGGCATTGCTGCCGCCTTGCAGCGGCACGAGCGCGCCGGCGACGAAGGCCGCGACGGCGAGCGGAAGGGTGGCGAAGGAAAGGGAAGTCGTCATCGTGGTCGGTCGTGAAAGGAATTCGAAATGATTGTTATCCATTAAGATGGCGAATGGAAATTCGTTCTTCGGATGCTTCATATTCCTTTCATGAATAATCTGGCCCGCATCGACCTGAACCTGCTCGTGACGCTGCACGCGCTGCTGAGCGAAAAACACATCTCGCGTACCGCCGTCCGGCTGCACCGCAGCCAGCCGGCCGTGAGCCATGCGCTCGCGCGTCTGCGCGAAATCTTCGGCGATCCGTTGCTCGTGCGGCGCGCGGGCCGGCTCGAGCTGACTGCGCGCGCGAACGAACTGGTCGAACCGCTGAACGACGTCCTCGGCCGGCTCGGCGCGCTGATCGAGCCGCCGGCGTTCGATCCGTCCGCGGCCACGCGCGTGTTTCGCATCGCGATGTCCGACTACGGCGCGCGGATCGTGCTGCCGGCGCTCGTGAAGACGCTGCGCGCCGACGCGCCGGGCATCGAGCTGATCGTGTCGCAGGCCACGCGCGAAGCGATGCGGATGCAACTGATGGACGGCGAGGTCGATCTCGCGCTCGGCGTGCTGCCGGCGGTGCAGCGCGACCTGCATGCGCAACCGCTGTTCGTCGAATCGTTCGCGTGCGTGGCCGATGCGAGCCGGCTGCCGCGCCGTGGCGAACTCGCGCTCGACGCATGGCTCGCACGGCCGCATGCGCTCGTTGCGATGCGCGACGGGATGGACAACGAGGTCGATCGCGCGCTCGCGCGGTTGCGGCGCGAGCGGCACATCGCGGTGATCCTGCCGTTCTGGGGTGTCGCGAACGACCTGATCGCCGGCACCGACCTCGTGCTGACCGTCGCGCGCCGCAACCTCGACCGTGTGCGCGACGATGCGCGGCTGCGCGTGTTCGAGCCGCCGTTCCCGATCGATTCGTTCGAATTCGCGCAGCACTGGCACGCGCGCCGGCACGGCGACGCTGCGCACATCTGGCTGCGGCAGACGATCGCGCGCGTCGCGAGCGGCGAGTACTGAGGAGACGCGCCAGGTAACGACGCATGGATTGATCCAGCGCCGGGTGCCGGATTACGCCGCAGGATCCATCGCAGCCGTGGGAGACCGATGCCTGCCGTCATACTCGGTGCGGACAGCGAGGGCGATGAATGTTTTCATGTCGGCTCCTGGTTACGGTCCGGAGGTCTCGACGGATTTCGGGCGATTGGTTGTCGAAAAAATGTATCGAGCAAACTGCCATGCACCGTCCTTGGCGCGATGGAGGATGAAGATTTCCTGGTTGCCTTCGGCGCTTTGCCGATTGTTGCTCAGCACCGTTTGGGTGCCGCTGGAACGGGTTCTCGCGAAGGCCCAGTCGTTCGAGAGCGGCTTGATCTCGTCGATCCTGAAGGTGACGTTCAGTTTGATCGTCCGGAAGATTGTTTCGTACGCGTTTCGAACGTTGTCCTTGCCGATTACCGTCGGAAAGTTCTGCGGCATGAAAACCGCGTCGTCGGCATAGAGTTTCATCACTTCGTCCGTATTCGACGAATTGAGCGCCTTCTCATATCGCCGGAGCTGGCCGGCAATCGCTTCGGTTGCGATGCGATTGTTTTCGGGCGGGGCCGCTGACACGGCCACCGGCAGGATGGCAAGCGCAGCAACTGATGCCCTCAGGAATGTGTGCATGGGAATCTCCGGACGGGATAGCGCATGGGGAAAGGGACGGCGCGGATCACGACAGGCGATCCGCGCGGTCCCGAAGATCACACCAGGACGACGAGCTTGCCGAGCGCGCGGTTGCTTTCGATCAATTCGTGCGCCTGTCGAACCTCGTCGAATGCGAAGGTGCGTTCGAGCAATGACGGAATCTGCTTGTTGGCAACGCCGTCCACGATCATTCGTAGCGGTGCGTCGCCCAGCGGCAGCGAGGGCGTGCCGAACAACTGGCTCGGGAAGAAACTCAGCTTGACCGCGGGCGGCAGGTCGGTCATCAGGTTCAAATGCTCGAGCACCGGTGGCCCGCCGAGCAACCCGACGACCGCGACGGCGCCGAACGGCCGCAAGGTACTCGCGGTGTCGCGCAGCGTCGCCGCGCCGACGACCTCGAGCGCCGCATCGATGCCGTTCGGGAAGAGGCGCCGCACATCGTCCGCGATCTCGCCGCCGTCGACGATCACGTCGTCCGCGCCGGCCAGGAAGAGGCGATTTTCGTTCCTGGCGGAGCGCGTCGTTGCGACGACATGGAGGCCCGACGCCTTCGCATAGGTAATCGCGGCGAGGCCGACCGTGGACGTCGCGCCGCGCACCAGCAGCGTCTGGCCCGCTTCGATACCGAGACTCTTGTTCAGTGCGCCCCAGATTGTCAGGTAGGCCTGCGGCAACGCCGCGAGTTCTTCCCACGACAACGTGGTGCCGTCGAGATCGATCACGTTGGTGCGCAATACCGTGACCTCCTCGGCATAGCTGCCTGGACGCGTGAACTGCAATCCGCCCATCGCCGTCGCGACGCGCTGACCGATCCGGAACGTGCCGGACGGGTCTTCGACGACTTCGCCGACCGCCTCGATACCCGGCACGCGGAGGCCGTCGATCGGGCCCATCTTGCCCGCACGCAGGTACGTTTCGGCACGGTTGAGGCCAAACGCGCGCACGCGGATGCGTACTTCGTCGGCCTTCGGCGCGACCGACGGGATATCGCGGATTTGCAGGACGTCGGGGCCGCCGGCTTGCTCGATGACATAGGCTTTCATGGTGTTTCCTTGTCGAATGTGAATGCTGGGGGAGGCCATGCCGGCGCACGTCGATATGACGCCGGCATCGGCTTTCGATGTCGTGTTACGCGAATGACAGGACGTCGGACGTCGACTTGCGCGGCTTTTGCGGCCAGTTGCCGGGCGCGGCATGGCCGACGGTCACGAGCATGACCGGCACGTCGGTGGGTTGCAGGTGGAATGCAGCGGCGACACCGGATGGGTCGAAGCCGATCATCGGCCCCGACGCGAGCCCGCGATCCTGCGCGGCCAGCATCAATGTCATGGCGGCGAGCGATGCCGAACGGATCGCCTCGTCGCGCTGAAATGCGGGGTTGTCGCCGTACATGCTGTTCGCGGCGCCGATCCAGCCTTCATAGATTCCCTGGTCGAGAATGCCGTGCTCGACGGACGGCTTCAGCGCGCCAGGCAGCGTGACGTGCGGCTCGAGCGTGCCGCAGACGATGAACGTCACGGCCGCGTCGGCGACCTTCTGCTGTCCGTAGGCCAGCGGCAGCAGCTTCGCCTTGCCGGCGGCGCTGCGCACGGCGACAAACTTCCAGTTTTGGAGGTTAAAGGCGGACGGGGCAGTCGTTGCGAGTTGAATCAGTTCGTCGATCTGCTGGTCGGTCAACGCCCGGCCGGAATCGTACTTGTTGGTTGAAACCCGCGATTTCAAAAGCGTTTCCAAGGTAGACATGGCTATCTCCGGTGATCGGTTGTGAGGTACGCGTAGCCACTATGCGGGTTCGGATGACATTCAGGAATCGCCGAATCCGATACACTGCCTATCAAATTCGAGAGGATGATATGGACCTCAATGCCGTCGAAATGTTTGTGACCGTGGTGCAGGCCGGGAGCCTGTCCGCTGCCGCATTGCGCACCGGCGTGCCGTTGCCTACCTTGAGCCGCCGGGTTCGGGAGCTTGAAAGGCAACTCAGCGTTCAGTTGCTCGAACGTTCGGTTCGCGGCACCAAATTGACGGATGCCGGCGTCCGGCTCTACGAACACGCGAGTCGTGGAATCGAGGCGCTGATCGAGGCGAAGGAGGCGGTGGTCAGTGCCCAGCATCAGCTGAAGGGATTTCTGCGCTTGTCGCTGCCGCCGACGTTCGATATCTGGTGGGATTTACTGGCGGCGTTCCAGGTGCGTTTCCCGGGCATCCGGCTCTTTGTCTATACGACGGAGCGGCGCGTCGACCTGATCGTCGACGGCATCGATGTGGCGCTGCGCGTGGGGGCGATCGAGCATGAGTCGATGGTGGCGCGCAAGATCCTGCAGTACCGGCATCGGCTGGTCGCGAGCCCCGCGTTGCTAGAACAGTACGGCCGTCCCGCCACGCCGGAGGATTTGCAACTACTGCCGTGTGCAACCTGGGGACTTGGCGCCTACGCGCAACCGGTCTGGAATCTGGGGGAGACGCCATTTCATCCGCGTCCGCTGTTCGCCACGAACGACTATGCGCATCTTCACCGTCGGGCGCTTGCCGGAGACGTCGTGACCGAGCTTCCGCCGTTTCTGGTCATGGAGGATCTGCGTACGCAGCGACTCGTTTCCTTGCTCGACGAGCATCCGTTGCCGGAACAGGAACTCAACCTGCTTTACCCGTCTCATCGGCATCCGTCGTCGGTCGTGCGCGCCTATCTGGATTTTTGTCAGGAGTACTGGAAAGAGAAGGCGCATGGCGATTTGTTCGGGTAGTCGACACGATTCCGGTCGCCGCATCCATCATTCGATTTCCGCGCGACGTTCACCGGGTGGGCGATTTACATCGCCCGGCAATGTCCGTATCCTGCCGGATGCCGAGGGCGGCGTGCCCGCGCAACCTGCGCAGCACGCCCGGCATCCACAACAAACAATCAGGAACGGGACACCTTCCCATGACAATCAAAATCGACCGGGCAGCGCTCGTGCGCGGCGCATGCGTGGCGCTGATGGCTGCGCTGGCAGGCGGATGCGCAAACACCACCGGGCAGCAGAATGCACAACAGGCTGCTGCCGGCAGCGGTTCGTCGTACACGTGCAACCCTACGCCAGCCGACGGGCTGGTGACGGCCGGGACGGGCATCAACGGGGGCTATTTCGTGCTGCACGATCCCGAGACAAAACAGCCGCTGCCGAACACGCACTATGCGTTCGCGCTGTACACGAGCGCGGCCCAGGACAACCGGGAACTCGAAGTCGAAGGCACGACCGACGCGCAGGGGCGCACGGCCTACGTGCGTTCCGCCGCGCCGATCGATGCGGCGCGCATGGTGCTCGTCCGCACGATCGGCGACGGCCCGACGGGGCGTATCCCGGTACTGGTCCGGCCGCAGGACGGCAAGCGCGTTCCGTTCGCGAAGTACAAGGTCACCGGCTGCAACGGCCCGTACGAAGGCACGACCGACGAAACAGGGCGCGGCGTGATGTACCGCTGCAAGGCGCAGTCGAAGATCGCCGTGTCGTTCTATCAGTCGCGTCCGTGAGGTGGGCGGAATGGTGTCCGATTCCGGCCGCACGACTGCGCCGCAGACGGAAACGCTGATCGCGAAGGGCGTCGTTTTTACCGTCGTGGGTAGCTGCCTGCTGATCGGCGCTGCCCTGTACGCGCAGTCGACGCGCGAATTCCTGCGAACGTCGGTCGTCGTGCCGGGGCGGGTCATCAAGCTGAATGCGGGCCCGCATCATCCGGAGATCGCATTCACGACGCTCGCGGGCGAGCACGTCGAATACCCGCAGGGCGGCTCGGTGAGCGAGCAGGACGGCGCGATCGTCGAGGTGCGCTACACGCCCGACGAGCCCAGGAGGAGCGCGCGGTTGAATACGTTCGGTGCGATCTGGGGCGACGTACTGATGATAGGCGGGATGGGCGTCTTCTTTTTCCTGGGCGGCGCCAGTCAACTGCGTTCCGGCGTGCGCGCGTGGCGCAGCGGGCGCAATCCGGCCGCGCGCTGACAGACAGGCACGCTACCGGGCAGAGGGGCCGGCGGTCGCGAACTCGTCGACGACGGCTTCGATCACGGCCTGCACTCGCGCGGTCTTGTAGAGATCGGCATGGGCGACGAGCCACACGTCGAAATGATTGCATCGCCGCGCCATGAGGCGCACCAGTTCCGGCTCCGCGTCGGCGCGGAAGCACGGCAGCTCTGCAATGCCGAGCCCTGCCACCGCAGCCTCGACCAGCATCATCGTCGACGATGTCTGGAACATCACGCGGCCGCGTGAAGTCGGTTCGCCGCACAGCGCGTCCCACATCGTCGGTACCACCGGCTGCTGGTACATCACCAGATCGTGTCCGTCGAACGCGCTCCCCGCGACGGGTTCGCCACGCTCGGCCAGATAGCGGCGCGAAGCATAGATGCCCGTTTCGAGATGCCCGAGCCGCCTGACGATCAGATCCGGCGAATCCGGCCTCAACGTGCGAATCGCGAGGTCCGCTTCACGGCGCGTGAGGTTGGCGATCTCGGCCGATGTCACGCACACGACGTCGATGCCTGCATGCCTGCGCCGCAGGCGGGCGATCGCGGGCACCACGAAACGCTTGCCGAGCGAGTCGGTCGTGGCGATGCGCACGGACCCGGCCAGCTGCTCGTCGAGCCCCATCACGCGGCGCTCGATCGTGAGTGACGCCCGTTCCATCGTTTCGGCCGGTTCGAGCAGGGCTTCGCCCGCGGTCGTCAGTACATAGAGGGTCGGCGTTCGAAGAAACAGGCGGGCCGTGAGTTCGTCCTCGAGCGCGGCGATGCGACGTCCCACCGTCGCCTGATCGACATTCAGCTGCGCCGCGGCACCGCGAAGCGTGCCGGTGCGCGCCAAGGCGAGGAAGAAGCGGGCGTTGTCCCAGTTCATGCGGATCGATTGTGTCATCGGACGGGCGGCGGCGGACGGGAAGGGGTGATGCAGATCTGCATCATCAAAATGCGAAATTATCACTTTTCTGCATCGCACGCCGTTCCTAGACTCCCGGCATCTGCCTGGAGGTGTCATGTCCGATTGCAATCCCGTTCCCGTTTCCGTTCCCGTTCCGCTGGCGGCCACGAGCCGCCGGACGGTGCGCGAGCAGCGCTTCACGCTGGCGCTGGTCGCGATCGGCATGTTCATGGCGGTCCTCGATTCGACGATCGTCAACGTGGCGTTGCCCGCGATGCGCACGAGCCTCGGCGCGACGGTCGCCGAACTCGCGTGGATCGTCGACGCGTATACGCTCAGCTTCGCCGCGTTGATTCTCGCGGGCGGCGCGCTGTCCGACCGGTTCGGCGCGAAGCGTGTGTATCTCGCGGGGCTGGCGCTGTTCGTCGGCGCATCGGCGGCGTGCGGCGTCGCGGCGTCCGTGGCTATCCTCGTGGCCGCGCGCTTCGTGCAGGGCATCGGTGCCGCGCTCTTCCTGCCCGCGTCGCTCGCGGTCGTGCGCAGCACCTTCGACGTGCCTGCCGAGCGTGCGCGGGCGATTGCGGTCTGGGCGGGCATCGCGTCGGTTGCCGTTGCCGTGGGGCCGGTGCTGGGCGGCATTCTCGTCGACGATTTCGGCTGGCGCAGCGCGTTCTTGATCAATGTGCCGACCGGCGCGGTCGCCTTTGCCGGGGCCGTCATGCTCGTCCGGGCGTCGACCGTGCGACGTGCGCACCCGTTCGACTGGGCCGGCCAGAGTGTCGGTGCGGCGGCACTCGGCGCGCTGTGTTTTGCGGTGATCGAATTGCCGACGCGCGGCCCTGGTGCCGCGGAAGTCCGTTGCGCGCTGCTGGCCGCCGCGCTCGCGGCAGCCGTGCTGGTCGTCGTCGAGCGGCGCACGCGCCATCCGATGGTGCCGTTGGCGTGGTTTCGCAATCGCGTGTTCGTCGCGATGAACCTGATGGGCAGTCTCGTCTACGTCGGCTACTTCGGGCTGCTGTTCGTGCTGAGCCTGTATCTGCACGGACGCTTCGGCATGAGTGCGCGACAGACGGGAATGACACTGTTGCCGTTCGCGTTGAGCCTGTCGCTCGGCAATCTGTTGTCAGGAAAACTGCATGGTCGGGTTCGCCCGGTCACGCTGATGGCAAACGGCCTCGGGATGGCGGCGCTGGCCATTCCGGCGATTGCCGTCGCGCTCACGCTGCGTGCGCAGTGGCCGGTGGTGTGGACGGCCATGGCCGCATTCGGTACCGGAACCGCGCTGTCGGTGGCGCCGATGATCGCGACCGTGCTCGAACAGGTGCCGGCGGACGCGGCGGGCGTCGCATCGGGGTTCCTCAATGCGGCGAGACAGGCTGGCAGCCTCCTCGGCGTGGCCATCGCGGGCGCTGCGACGATACTGCTACCGGATTTGACAGAGGCGCTGTGGGCAATCACTGCGGTCGGTTGTGTCGCCTATGCGATCGCCGCCATTGCCGCGCGGACGTCTGGCAACGCGAGTGGCTCGTGACTGGACGCCAGGCGGAATGTGGAGGAGCATTTCATCCTCACGGTGCCGTGAACGGGCCCGCATCATCGCCGCGCGTTCACGCCGCACCGAATCCTGCCGAACCCCATCGAGCGGAACATCATGACATCCGATCAAGAGACTGCCGAGCCGATCCTGTTGCGCGATGCGCACGACGGCGTCGTCACGCTGCGGCTGAACCGTCCGCAGCAGTTCAACGCATTGTCCGAGGCGATGCTCGCGAGCCTGCACGATGCATTCGAGTCGCTGGCGGCCGATCCGCATGTGCGCTGCGTCGTGCTGGCCGCCGAAGGCAAGGCGTTCTGCGCGGGCCACGACCTGCGGCAGATGCGCAGCCAGCCCGAGCTCGACTACTACCGCACGCTGTTCGCGCAATGCAGCCGTGTGATGCTCGCGATGCGCGCGTTGCCGGTGCCGGTGATCGCGCGCGTGCACGGCATCGCGACGGCGGCCGGCTGCCAGCTCGTCGCCGCGTGCGATCTGGCGATCGCGGCCGATACCGCGCGCTTTGCGGTTTCGGGCATCAACGTCGGGCTGTTCTGCTCGACGCCGGCCGTGGCGTTGAGCCGCAACGTCACAGCGAAGCGCGCGTTCGACATGCTCGTGACCGGGCGCTTCGTCGATGCGGCGACGGCCGCCGCGTGGGGGCTCGTCAACGAAGCGGTACCCGAAGATGCGCTCGATGCGGCCGTCGCTCGCAAGGTCGCCGAGATCGTCGCGAAGAGCCCGGCGGCGGTGCGATATGGCAAGCAGATGTTCTATCGCCAGCGCGAGTTGCCGCTCGACGAAGCCTATGCGTATGCGGGCGACGTGATGGCGCGCAACATGATGGAAGAAGATGCGGGCGAAGGCATCGACGCGTTCCTCGAGAAGCGCAAGCCGACGTGGCGTTCGTAGTGCATCGCCGGATGCGTTCACCGAGCGGAGCGGAAGGGCCGTAACCCACACCTTTCGCTCGGACGGAAAAGCAAACGGGCCGCCCAACGCGGCCCGCAACCGAAGCGGCACGTCAGGCGACGCAACAGCGTGTGCGCCGCCGCCTCTCCGCCGGTCAGCGCCCGTAGCTCCCGGTCCGCAGCGTCGGCTGTTCGCTCGACGCACCCGGCGGGACGATCACGACCGGCACGCGGCGCGCAAGTGCGCACATCAGCTCGTAGCCGATCGTGCCGCTGGCTTCCGCCACGTCATCCACCTTCACCTGGTCGCCCCACAGCTCGACGCTCGACCCGATGCCCGCGTTCGGGCACGGCGTCAGGTCGACGGTCAGCATGTCCATCGACACGCGGCCGACGACGCGCGTCATCACGCCGTCCACCGCGATCGGCGTGCCGGTCGGTGCGTGGCGCGGATAGCCGTCCGCATAGCCGCACGCGACGACGCCGATCCGCATCGGCCGGTCGGCCGTGAAGCGGCGGCCGTAGCCGACGGTTTCTTCCGGCGACAGCGTCTGCACGCCGATGATCTTGCTCGTCAGCGTCATCGCGGCCATCAGCGGCGTGTCGGCGATATCCCGCGCCGCACCCGTCGGCGATGCACCGTACAGGATCGTGCCGGGCCGTACCCAGTCGCGGTGCGCGCGCGGATGCCACAGCACGGCGGCCGAGTTCGACGTCGAGCGCTCGCCCGGAATTCCCGCCGTGGTCGCATCGAACTGGTCGAGCTGCCAGTCGACTTCGCCTTCGTCGGCGTTCGCGAAATGCATCATCAGCGTGATCTTGCCGATCGACGGCGCGCTTGCCGCGCGTTCCCATGCGGCAAGGAAAACGGCGGGGCGGAAGCCGAGCCGGTTCATCCCGGAGTTCATCTTGAGCTGGATGTCGATCGGCTGCTGCGGCCTGGCGGCGATCAGCAGGTCGAGCTGCTCGTCGCAGTGCACCGCGACCGTCAGGCGGTGGCGATCGGCCAGCTCGACGTCGGCCGGCTCGAAGATCCCTTCGAGCAGCAGCACCGGCTTGTCCCAGCCGAGCTCGCGCACGCGCACCGCCTCGTCGAGATCGAGCAGCGCGATGCCGTCGGCGGCCGCGAGGCCCGGGTAGATCCGCTCGATGCCGTGACCGTACGCATCGGCCTTGACCACGCCCCACACGCGCGATTGCGCGGCGGTGCGGCGGATGAAGTCGAGGTTGTGGCGAACGGCGTCAGGGCGGATATGGGCGACGATGGGACGGGGCATGGCGATGTCTCGGATCGGATGTCGTTTGGGGCGCGCGGCGGCGCAGGTTCGGCGGCCTGGCGCGATAGCGCGCCAGGCCAGTGTTGAGCGCTATCTTATTGGTGTTCGACCAGTTTTAATTAACGTTTTTGTCGACGATTTGGTGGAAATTTTGGTGTCGAACCAGGCTTGTCGCGGCTGCCGGCGGGCCGCGCAGCCGAGTCTCCCGTCTAGAAAACCGGTGCGCGAACAGCACGGCGCAATGCTAAGCTCTCGGCGATCTTGTCATTGATCAATGTAATCATAAAGGAGGAGACTTTTGATGACGACGTCCCAGCTGTGCCTGTTCATCGTGGCGCTGTTGCCGTTCCCGATGACGTTTCTCGCAAAGGCCCGCAAGGGCTACGACAACCGCGCGCCGCGCGACTACCTGGCGAAGCTCGAAGGCTGGCGTGCCCGTGCGCAGGCCGCGCACCAGAACGCGTGGGAAGCGCTCGCGCTGTTCACGGCCGCGCTGGTGGTGGCGTGGCACAACGGCGCGAACGTGCATCGCGTCGACCAGCTCGCGATGGCGTTCGTCGCGATCCGTATCGTCTATATGCTGATGTACCTGCTGAACTGGGCGTCGCTGCGTTCGCTCGTGTGGTTCGGCGGGATGGCGTGCGTGGTCGCGTTGTTCTTCGCTGCGCCGTAAGCGGCGCATGCGGGCGAGGCCGGCGCGTTACTTGCCGGTCGCGCCGCCCGTGCCGCGCACGAGACTGTCGTTGGATGCGGGCGCAACGATCGGGGCCGCGATCGGCGCGGCTTCCGCGTCTGCTTCGCGGCGCAGGAACTCGATCAGCGGATCGAGCAACCGGTGCCGCGTCGACGGGTTGCGGCGCAGCACGAAGCGCCACGACGCGGCGCGTTCGATGCCCGGTTTCAACGGCACCAGGCGTCCGCTGCGCAGTTCGGGCTCGATCAGCGGCATGCGGCCGAGCGCGATGCCCGCACCGCCGACCGCCGCGCCGATCACCTGGCTGAAGCTGCTGTAACGGACGATCTTCGTCTCGAAGTCGCCCGGCAAGCCGAATTCCGATGCCCAGTTGCGCCAGTCGATCTCGGGGCTGTTCTCGTGCATCTCCTGCAGCAGCCGCGAGCGGCACACATGCCCCGATGCGTACGGAAACAGCTCGGGGCTGCATACCGGGAACACGGTCTCCTGGATCAACACGTCGTCGTCGGCTTGCAGCCGGTGCGCGGGCACGTGCACGATCGCCAGATCGACGCCGCTGCGCGCGTAATCCGGTTCGTCGTCGAGCACGACGGCATGCAGCGGTGTGTCGGGATGAAGCGACGAGAATTCCGCGAGGCGGCGTGCGAGCCACATCGCCGAAAACGGCGCGTTGGCGGAGACGGTGAGCCGTTGCGCGGTGCCGCGAATCTCGGCACAGGCATCGGTCAGTCGCGACAGTGCGTCGCTGACGGCCGGCAGCAGGCGTGCGCCGGCCGGCGTGAGGCTGATGCCGCCGAGCCCCGTGCTGCGTTCGAGCAGCCGCGCGCCGAGCGATTCCTCGAGCGCGCGAATCTGGTGACTGACCGCACTCGTCGACACGTTCAGCTCGACCGCCGCGCGCGCGAACCCGCCGAGGCGGACGGCCGCCTCGAAAGCTCGCAATGCGCTGAGGGGAGGGAGGTGCGACATGCGGGGTATTGTAGTTGACTCAACACCCGTTGAAAAATCATCTTTTGCCGCGCATGGGCCGCGCGGGTAGCCTCGATCCGGTCAAGAAAAAACATCATCAGACACTACCGGAGGGGTTCATGTATTTCGACCGACGACTATGGGCAATGATGGCTGGGCTGCGCTGGCGGGTCGCCGCGGCCGTCGCACTCGGCCTGCTCGCGATGGGTGTCGGCATCCTGCGCTTTGTATTTCTCGGCCGCGTGCTCGCGCTGGTCTTTTCCGGTGCGCCGGCGCGCAGCATCGGCGAAGCCGTCGTTGCAACGGCGGCCTGCGTGCTGCTGCGCGCGTGGCTCGACCATCGCCGCACGGTGCTTGCGCAGCACACGGCCGGGCGCGTGCAGGCTACCCTGCGCGCGCGGCTGTTCGACCGGATCGCCGCGCTCGGCCCCGCGTGGTTCAGCGGCGAACGCACGGGCGGCGTGATGCTGGCCGTCGTCGATGGCGTCGAGCAGCTGCAGACCTTTTTCGGCACCTATTTGCCGCAGCTCGTGATCGCCGCCTGTGCGCCGGTGATGATCTTCGCGGTGCTGGCGTGGTGGGATGTGCCGACGGCCGCGATCCTGCTCGTCGCGGCGCTCGTCACGCTCGCGCTGCCGCAGCTTGTGCATCGCGCCGACAAGCGTGCGGCGCTCGCGCGCTCGAAAGCGTTCAAGGCATTCGGAGAAGAATTTCTCGACGCGGTGCAAGGGCTGCCGACGCTGAAGGCGTTCGGGCAAAGCACGGCGTTCGGCGCGAAGCTGGCCGCGAAGGCGCGCGCGCTGTCCGACAGCACCTTCTGGGTGCTCGCGCTCGGCCTGCTGACACGGCTCTTCACCGATCTCGGCACCGGCCTCGGCGCGGCCGCCGCGATCGCAGTCGGCGCGTGGCGCGTGCGGCACGGCGACATGAGCCTCGAGGCGCTGCTGATCGTGCTGATGGCCGGCAGCGAAATCTTCCGGCCGCTGCGCGACCTGCGTTCCGTGCTGCACCAGGGGATGATCGGCCAGTCGGCGGCGAATGCGATTCACGCGCTGCTCGACGCGGATAGCCACGCGCCGGCCGCCGATGCGCCGCGCGTCGCAAGCCTGCGCCCGGAGATCGTGTTCGACGGCGTCAGCTTCGCGTATCCGGGGCGTCGCGCGGACGCGCATGCGGCGTTGAGCTTCTCGGTACGCGAAGGCGAGACGGTAGCGATCGTCGGGCCGAGCGGCGCGGGCAAGTCGACCATCGTGCGCCTGCTGCTGCGCCAGCACGATGCGCAGGGCGGCGCGATCCGCATCGGCGGCCACGACGTGCGCACGCTCGATGCCGGCCAGGTGCGCGAGATGATCGCGGTCGTCGCGCAGGATGCGACGCTGTTCGACGGCAGCGTCGCCGACAACCTGCGGCTCGGCCGCCCCGACGCGAGCGACGCGGACATGATCGCCGCCGCGCGTGCCGCCAACGCACACGATTTCATCTCGGCGCTGCCCGACGGCTACGCAACGCGCATCGGCGAACGCGGGCTCATGCTGTCGGGCGGGCAGCGTCAGCGCCTCGCGATTGCCCGCGCGCTGCTGCGCGATGCGCCGATCCTGCTGCTCGACGAGGCGCTGTCGTCGGTCGATGCGGAGAACGAAGCGCTGATCCAGCAGGCGCTCGACCGGCTCACGCGCGGGCGGACCACGCTCGTGCTCGCGCACCGGCTGTCCAGCGTGATCGGCGCCGACCGCATCCTGGTGCTCGACCAGGGGCAGGTGGTCGACGAGGGCACGCACGCGGCGCTGATCGCGCGTGACGGCCCGTATCGCCGGCTGATGGGGCCGCAACTGGAAGCGGTCGCCGAATCGGTCGGCGCGGCAACGACGGCCGGCGCGACCGCGCGCGCGTCGTCGGGCCCGCAGGTGCGGCCGCTGAACGACGATGCGGCCGAGATCGGCTGGCCGGAAACCCTGCAGACGCTGCTGCGCTTCGTGCGCCCGTGGACGGGCAAGGTCGTGCTGACGGTGCTGTGCGGGATCGGCCGCGTGCTCGCGTTCATCGGCGTCGGCGTGATCGGCGCGCTGGTGGTCGGCGCCGTGCCGGGCGGCCACGCGAGCCCGACGCTCGTCACCGCGCTGCCCGTGATCGCGCCGGTGCCGGCCGTGCTGCACTGGCTCGACTCGTGGCTCGCGCACGACATGGCGTACCGGCTGCTCGCGGAAATGCGCGTCGCGCTGTTCGCGACGCTCGAACGCCTCGCGCCGGCCGGGCTGCTGCGCCGCCGCTCCGGCGATCTCGTGTCGCTCGCGACGCAGGACGTCGAGACCGTCGAGTATTTCTATGCGCACACGCTGGCGCCCGCCTTCGTCGCGGTGCTCGTGCCGGCCGCCGTGCTGGTGCTGCTCGCGTCGGTCGCGTGGCCGCTCGCGCTCGTGCTGCTGCCGTTCCTGTTGTGGGCCGGGCTCGCACCGGTGCTGGCGCGGCGCGATGTCGACCGGCTCGGCACCGGCGCGCGCGAGGCGCTTGGCCAGCTCGGCGCGCACCTGACCGAAACGATCCAGGGGCTTGCGGAGCTGACCGCGTTCCAGGCCGTCGCGCGCCGGCGTGAAGCGTTCGTGGCCGAAGTCGAGGCGTACCGGAAGCAACGCGCAAGGCTGCTCGACGACCTGTCGGCACAGAGCGCCGCACTGGAAGTCGCGAGCGGGCTCGGCGGGCTGGTCGTCGCGGCGCTCGGCGCGCTGCTGTGCGCACGCGGCTGGTTTCCGCGCGAGTCGTTGCCGCTGCTGGTGCTGGTGGCGGTGGCCGCTTTCATGCCGGTGGCCGAAATCGGCCAGGTCGCGCGCCAGCTCGCCGACACGATCGCGTCGACGCGCCGCTTGCGCGCGCTGGAGAAGGAGCCGGTGCCGGTGACGGACGGCTCGCATGCGATGCCTGCCGATCCGGCCGTGCGCTTCGAAGCGACGTCCTTCACGTACCCGGGCCGCAGCGTGCCCGCGATCGACCGCGTGAGCTTCGAGGTGCCGCGCGGCAGCACGGTCGCGCTGGTCGGTGCGTCGGGCGCGGGCAAGTCGACGGTCGCGAGCCTGCTGCTGCGCTTCTGGGATCCGCAGCAGGGCCGCGTGACGCTCGGCGGCGTCGACCTGCGCGACCTGCGGCTCGACGACCTGCGGCAGCACATCGCGCTGGTTGCGCAGGATACCTACCTGTTCAACGACACGCTCGAAGCGAACATCCGGCTCGCCGCGAACGATGCGTCCGACGCGGACGTGCAGCGCGCGATCGACCATGCGGCGCTCGGCGACTTCGTCGCGCGCCTGCCGGACGGGCTCGCGACGCGTGTCGGCGAGCGTGGCGTGCAGCTGTCGGGCGGCCAGCGCCAGCGTGTCGCGATTGCGCGCGCGTTCCTGAAGGATGCGCCGGTGCTGATCCTCGACGAAGCGACGTCCCATCTCGACACGATCAGCGAGCAGCAGATCCGCGCGGCGCTGGAAGACCTGATGACGCAGCGCACGTCGATCATCATCGCGCACCGGCTGTCGACCGTGCGCAATGCCGACCTGATCCTCGTGATGGAGCACGGCGGCGTGATCGAGGCCGGACGGCATGCGGACCTGATGGCGCGGCAGGGCGCGTATGCGCGGCTGGTGTCGCATCAGGCGAGCGGGGTGGCGGCGTAAGCGACGCTGCATCGGCGCGCGGCCGGCCGGCAGGGCCGCGCGCTTCCCGCAACATGTGTTGAACCGCGCCGGCGGTTGCCGGCATCGCGGGGGCAGCCGCCCCGGCACCGCGCCGCGTGTCGAAGCGCCGACGATCGGTGCTGATAGAGGCGCTGACAGAGGCGCCGACAAAGGTGCTGACAAACGCACTGACAAACGCGCGGGCGGCGGCGATCGACGCCGAACGATTGCGCCGCCATCATCCTCTCGTGCGTGATGCCCGGGACGGCAATCTGGCCCGCCCGGACCAGCCACCGCCAACTGCACGCCAGACGCCGCCCTCGGCCGGCGCAGCACGATCCGGCCCGTCTGCTTCGCCGCGAGCCACACTCCCTTTCCTCCGACTTATCCGCCCCCCACGCCCCGGGTTTGTCTCGATGCATTTACCCGTTGCGGATTTTTTTGTTGTCGTAGTATCGCCATTGACAACACTTGTTGCACTAAGGTCTAATTCGACATCGCATGTTGCGGTGCGGCTTGATGTCGTCGTTCCGCCGGCTCCCTGGCCGGTCACATCGCTCAATCATGCGGAGAGAAACCATGAGTCGCCGTTCCTTCCTGAAAGCCGTCGCGGTCGTTGCCGCGCTCGGCGCAAGCCTCGCGCACGCGGACACCAAGACGCTCGTCGTCGGGACCGACACGTCGTTCATGCCGTTCGAGTTCAAGCAGGGCGACAAGTACGTCGGCTTCGATCTCGACCTGTGGGCGGAGATCGCGAAGGACCAGGGCTGGAAATACACGATCCAGCCGATGGATTTCGCGGGCCTGATCCCGGCGCTGCAGACGCAGAACATCGACGTCGCGCTGTCGGGCATGACGATCAAGGAAGAGCGCAAGAAGGCGATCGACTTCTCCGCGCCGTACTACGACAGCGGCCTCGCGGCGATGGTCCAGGCCGACAACACGACGATCAAGTCGATCGACGACCTGAACGGCAAGGTGATCGCCGCGAAAACGGGCACCGCGACGATCGACTGGATCAAGGCGCATCTGAAGCCGAAGGAGATCCGCCAGTTCCCGAACATCGACCAGGCGTACCTCGCACTTGAAGCCGGCCGGGTCGACGCGGCGATGCACGACACGCCGAACGTGCTGTTCTTCGTGAACAACGAAGGCAAGGGCAAGGTGAAGGTCGCGGGCCAGCCGGTCAGCGGCGACAAGTACGGGATCGGCTTCCCGAAGGGCAGCCCGCTCGTGCCGAAGGTCAACGCGTCGCTCGTGAAGATCCGGGCCGATGGCCGCTACGCGCAGATCTACAAGAAGTGGTTCGGTGCCGAACCGCCGAAGATGTGAGCGTGACGCCGCAACAGCGCGCGGCCGGGTGGCCGCGCCGGTCTTGAATCGAACGGGGAGCGACAAGTGAATTTCGATTGGTCGGCGATCTGGGCGGCGTTGCCGGACCTGATGGACGGGGTCCGGTTGACGGTGTTCATCGCATTTTTCGGGCTGGTGGGCGGTTTCATCGTCGGGATGATCGCGGGCATGTTCCGCGCTTACGGACCGAAGGCGATGAACGTGCTTGCCCAGGTTTATATTGAATTGATCCGCGGCACGCCGATCGTCGTGCAGGTGATGTTCCTGTATTTCGCGCTGCCGTTGCTCGCGCATATCCGCATCGACGGCCTGACGGCCGCGATCATCGCGATCACGGTGAATTCCGGCGCGTATCTCGCCGAAGTGGTGCGCGGCGCGCTGCTGTCGATCCCGAAGGGGCTGACGGAAGCGGGGCTCGCGATGGGCTTGTCGATGCCGCGCGTGCTGCTGAAGGTGGTCGGGCCGCTCGCGTTCCGGCGCCTGATTCCGCCGCTCGGCAACCAGTGCATCGTGAGCCTGAAGGACACGTCGCTGTTCATCGTGATCGGCGTCGGCGAACTGACGCGCAAGGGGCAGGAAATCATCGCGGGCAATTTCCAGGCGGTCGAGATCTGGACGGCGGTGGCCGTCATCTACCTGTTGCTGACCGGCGCCATGACGCTGACGCTGCGGCTCGTCGAGAAGAGGATGCGCATCTTATGAGCATGATCGAATTCCAGAACGTGTCGAAGAGCTTCGGCCACGTGCCGGTACTGAAGCATATCGACCTGAAGATCGACGCAGGCGAAGTGGTCGTCGTGATCGGCCCGTCCGGCTCGGGCAAGTCGACGATGCTGCGCTGTATCAACGCACTCGAGAAAATCACCGGTGGCGAGCTGCTGGTCGACGGCCAGAGCGTGCGCGGCAACGCGACGACGATCCGCAACATCCGGCTCGAAGCGGGCATGGTGTTCCAGCAGTTCAACCTGTTCCCGCAGATGACCGCGCTCGAGAACGTGATGTTCGGGCCGATCCAGGTGCGCGGCGCATCGCGTGCCGATGCACGCGACCAGGCGATGGCGCTGCTCGACAAGGTCGGTCTCGAATCGCGCGCGAATCATTTCCCGTCGGAGCTGTCGGGCGGCCAGCAGCAGCGTGTCGCGATTGCGCGCGCGCTCGCGATCCGGCCGCGGCTGATGCTGTTCGACGAGCCGACCTCGGCGCTCGATCCGGAATTGCGCCACGAAGTGCTGAAAGTGATGCAGGATCTCGCTACCGAAGGGATGACGATGATCGTCGTCACGCACGAGATCGGCTTTGCGAAACGGGTCGGCACGCGCCTGCTGTTCATGGATCAGGGCGGGATTGCCGAGGACGGCCATCCGGTCGACCTGATCGACCGGCCGCCGACCCCGCGCCTGAAGGAATTCCTGAAACACGTGTCCTGAACGAAACCGAACCCTCCGACATGCCGCTTTCCCTTTCTCCCGTCATCGCCGGCGCGCCGTTCGACATCGGCGTGCGCCTCGGCGAGCTCGCCCGCCCCGTGTTCGATGAATACATGCAGCAGAGCAGCGCGTGGCAGGCCGTGCGCCGCTGGCGCGGCCATCCGTTCGTCGCCGCGCTGCGGCAGGCCGCACTGGCCGCGTATCCCGATCTCGTCGCGGAACTGGACGGGATCGCGGCCGGTGTCGGCTGGCCGGCCGAGGACATCTTTCTGTGGAACTGCCGCGGCGAGCTGATCCACAACGCGCCGGACGGCTGCACGACGCTTGCCGCGCGCGACGCGGCCGGCACGCGCTGGATCGCGCACAACGAGGACGGCGATCCGTACCTGCGCGAGCGCGGCCTGCTCGTCGATGTGCAACCAGAGGGCAAGCCGGGCTTCATCAGCTTCTATTACCCCGGTTCGCTGCCGGGCCATACCTTTGCCGCGAACCACGCGGGCATCGCGCAGGCGATCAACAACCTGCGGATCCGCACGCCGGCCGCGGGCGTGCCGCGGATGATCCTCGCGCGCGCCGTGCTCGACGCGACGTCGCTCGACGCGGCAGCCGACGTGCTGCGCGGTCATGGGCGTGCAAGCGGCTTTCATCACACGCTGGGCGCAACCGGCGATGCGCGGCTGCTGAGCATCGAGGCGAGCGTCGCGCGCTGTTCGGTGATCGACGTCGCGCGGCTCGCGGGGCATGCGAACCATCTCGTGCATCCCGGCTGCGACGCGGAAGCGCAGATCGTCACGCAATCGTCGGCCGACCGCCAGCGCCGCGTCGACGCGCTGACGCCCGGCATCGACGCAATCGATGAAGCCGCGCTGCTGCGCGTACTCGGCGATCGCGCGCCGGAAGGGCTGCCGATCTACCGCGATGATCCGGCCGACCCCGACGACGAGAACACACTGGCCACCGGCGTGTTCGCGATCGGCGCGGCATCGATCGATTTCACCATTCACCAACAGGGCGCGCAGTGTTTCGCGACGCGCATCGTGCCGTCCGGGCGCGCGCACGACGCATCCTGATCCATGAGGCAACGCATGACGACCGTTTTCCATCGCGCTCCGCGCGCCACCTTGCCCGTCGCCGTCGCAGGCGACGGCATCGAGATCATCGACTCGACCGGCAAACGCTATATCGACGCGTGCGGCGGCGCGGCCGTTTCGTGTCTCGGCCACAGCAACCAGCGCGTGATCGACGCGATCAAGCGGCAGGCGCAGCAACTGGCGTACGCCCATACGTCGTTCTTCACGACCGACGTGGCCGAGGAACTGGCCGACCGGCTCGTCGCTGCCGCGCCGGCCGGCCTCGAACACGTGTATTTCGTGTCGGGCGGCTCCGAGGCGGTCGAGGCCGCGCTGAAGCTCGCACGCCAGTATTTCGTCGAGAAGGGCGAGCCGCAGCGCCGCCATTTCATCGCACGACGCCAGAGCTATCACGGCAACACGCTCGGCGCGCTCGCGATCGGCGGCAATGCATGGCGGCGCGAGCCGTTCCTGCCGCTGCTGATCGAGGCGCACCACGTGAGCCCGTGCTTCGCGTATCGCGACCAGCAGGCCGGCGAAACCGACGAGGCCTATGCGCAGCGCCTCGCGGACGAGCTCGAGCAGAAGATCGTCGAACTCGGTGCGGACAACGTCGCGGCGTTCGTCGCAGAGACGGTGGTGGGCGCAACGGCCGGCGCGGTGCCGCCGGTGCGCACGTACCTGAAGAAGATTCGCGCGGTGTGCGACAAGTACGGCGTGCTGCTGATCCTCGACGAGATCATGTCGGGGATGGGCCGCACGGGCTACCTGTACGCGTGCGATGAAGACGGCGTCGCGCCCGATCTTCTGACGATCGCGAAAGGGCTCGGCGCGGGCTACCAGCCGATCGGCGCGACGCTCGTCAGCGACCGCATCTACCGGACGATCGTCGACGGCTCGGGTTTCTTCCAGCACGGCCACACGTACCTTGGCCATGCGACCGCCTGCGCGGCCGCGCTTGAAGTACAACGTGTGATCGCCGAAGAGAAGCTGCTCGACAACGTGAAGGCACGCGGCGAGCAACTGCGCGCATCGTTGCGCGAGCACTACGGCGCGCACCCGCATATCGGCGACGTGCGCGGCCGCGGGCTGTTCGTCGGCGTCGAGCTCGTGCGCGATCGCGACAGCAAGGCGACGTTCGATCCGGCGCTGAAGCTGCATGCGGCGGTCAAGCGCGAAGCGATGCAGCGCGGCCTGATGGTGTATCCGATGGGCGGGACGATCGACGGCGTGCACGGCGATCACATCCTGGTCGCGCCGCCTTTCATTTGCACCGCGCAGCAGATCGATACGATCGTCGAGCGGCTGTCGGGCGCGATCGGCACGGCGCTTGCGTCGGCCGGCGCGTGACCGCATTCATCGAACCCTGTCCGGACCTCGCCATGACCAACAGATTGCCTCCGTTCGATCCCGCATCGGCCACCGATGAGCAGAAGGCCGTGCTGGCCGACATTCTCAGCGGCCCGCGCGGCAACCTGAACGGGCCGTTTCTCGGCTGGATCGCGAGCCCCGAGCTCGCTCAGCACGCGCAGAAACTCGGCGCGTTCTGCCGCTATCGCACGGGCCTGCCGCTGCGCCTGTCGGAACTCGCGATTCTCGTGACGGCCGCGCGCTGGCGCTCGCAGGCCGAGTGGCACATCCACCATCCGATCGCGCTCGAGGCGGGCGTGCCGGCCGCGACGGCCGACGCGATCCGGCGCGGTGTCGCACCCGCATTCGAGTCGGACGACGATGCGCTGATCCATGCATTCGCGAGCGAGCTTTACGACACGCGGCGCGTGAGCGACGCGACGTTTGCGCGGGCGGAAGCGCGCTTCGGCCACGCAACCGTCGTGAATCTCGTTGCGTTGCTCGGCTACTACGCGCTCGTCGCGATGACGCTGAACACGTTCGGCATGCGCGCGGAAGGGCAGACCGAATTGCCGTTTCCGGAGTGACGCCCGCGCGTTGATCGTGCTGGAGCAGCGGAGGCGATACGTCTGACGAACGTGTTGCCGACCTGTTCCGGCACAATGCAACCAAATGTATTCATGCGGGATCGACGGCCGATCGCCGCGTATGATGGCTTGTTCACGTCGATATGAGCGGTGAGCAAGCATGACGAGTACCCGCAAGACCTTGATGATCGCCGGTGGGCTCCTGGTAGCCGCGGCCGGCACTGCCTACGTGATGCTCCTGCGTGCGGACCACCGCGCGATCGAAGATGCCGGCATCGGCGATTCGGCCGCGCCTGTTGCCGCAGCGCCCGCGGGCAACGATCACGCCGTGCAGGGCACCATCGCGCCGCCGGCCCCGGCCGCCGCGATGGCACCGAAACAGGCGGCTGTCGTGCCGCCACCACCATCGGCACCGGCGCCTTCTGCGCCGGCCGAAACCGCGCGCGTCAGTGCAGCGCCTGCCGTGCCGGTTGTCAGCGACAAACCGCAGCCGGTGACGACGCCGAGCGCACCGCCGCCGAAGGTCAACGTCGTGACCGTCGATGCGCAGGATTCGACCCCGCCGGCAGCCAAACCTGTGCAGCAGGCCGCACCTGCACCCGCACCCGCGCAGGTCACGCAACGCGCACCGCGCAAGCGCGATGGCCTCGAACGCCACGCGGCCGCCGCCCCCGCTGCAACGAAATCCGAAACGCCGGAGACCGCCGCCCTTGTCAGGGAATCGGCGAAGCTCGACCCGTCGTTGCCGCCGCCGTCGATGACGTCGACGCCATCGAGCAGCGGTTCGTACCGGCAGGGCAGTTCATCGTCGGGCGCGAATCCGGTGGCTGCTGCGATGACCGAGCAACTGGTCCGGCAGTCGAGCAATTTCAACGCGGCACCGTCACCGGTACCGGCAAACAGCGGCCCGACCACGACCAAGTAACCGCGATCGCTTCCGGAATAAAAAGGACCCCGCACGCCGACCAAAGCATGCGGGGCCAAGAGAGACAAATCGTTGTGCCGACGGGCTGACGCGCGTTACGCGGCGACTGCTTCCTCGGATTGAGGCTGCGCGGCGGCAACCGGTGCAACGTCCTGCCGGATCAGATGGTCGAACGCGCCGAGCGATGCCTTCGCGCCTTCACCGACCGCGATCACGATCTGCTTGAACGGCACCGTCGTCACGTCGCCGGCCGCAAACACGCCCGGTACCGACGTCGCGCCGCGCGCATCGACGACGATCTCGCCGTGCTTCGACAGTTCGATCGTGCCTTTCAGCCATTCGGTGTTCGGCACGAGGCCGATCTGCACGAACACGCCTTCGAGATCGATGCGCTGCGTGTCACCCGAGCGCAGATCGTTGTAGACGAGCCCGTTCAGCTTGCTGCCGTCGCCGGTCAGCTCGGTCGTTTGCGCCTGCGTGACGATCGTCACGTTCGGCAGGCTGCGCAGCTTGCGTTGCAGCACTTCATCTGCGCGCAGTTGCGCGCCGTATTCGATCAGCGTGACGGCCTTCACGATGCCAGCGAGGTCGATCGCGGCCTCGACGCCCGAGTTGCCGCCGCCGACCACCGCGACGCGCTTGCCCTTGAACAGCGGGCCGTCGCAGTGCGGGCAGTACGCGACACCGCGGTTGCGGTATTCGCGCTCGCCCGGCACGTTGATTTCGCGCCAGCGTGCGCCGGTCGCGAGGATGATCGTCTTCGCCTTCAGCACCGCGCCGTTCGCGAGGCGGATCTGGTGCACGTCGCCCGGAATCAACGCGTCGGCGCGCTGCACGTCCATGATGTCGACGTCGTACTGCTTCACGTGCTGTTCGAGCGCGGTCGCGAACTTCGGCCCTTCGGTTTCCTGCACCGACACGAAGTTCTCGATCGCCATCGTGTCGAGCACCTGGCCGCCGAAACGTTCGGCGACGACGCCCGTCGCAATGCCCTTGCGTGCCGAGTAGATCGCAGCCGCTGCGCCTGCCGGGCCGCCGCCGACGATCAGCGTGTCGAACACCGGCTTGTTCTCGAGCGACTTCGCGGCACGTGCGCTGGCGCCCGTGTCGAGCTTCGCGAGGATTTCCTTCACGCTGCTGCGGCCCTGGCCGAACGAGGTACCGTTCAGGAACATCGTCGGCACGGCCATGATCTGGCGCGACTCGACTTCACCCTGGAACAGCGCGCCGTCGATCGCGACGTGACGGATGCGCGGGTTGATCAGCGACATCACGTTCAGCGCCTGCACGACTTCCGGGCAGTTCTGGCACGACAGCGAGAAATACGTCTCGAACGCGTAGTCGCCGTCGAGCGCGCGGATTTGCTCGATCACATCGTCGTCGAGCTTGATCGGGTGGCCGCCCGTCTGCAGCAGCGCGAGCACGAGCGACGTGAATTCATGGCCCATCGGGATGCCGGCGAAGCGGATGCCGGCCGGCTTGCCGGGTTCGCCGATCGAGAACGACGGCTTGCGCTCGGCGTCGTCGCGGCGTTCGGTCACGGTCACGCGATCCGTCAGCGACGCAATCTCGTTCAGCAGCGCCAGCAGTTCCTGCGATTTCGCGCTGTCGTCGAGCGAGGCGACGAGCTCGATCGGGCGCGTGATCTTTTCGAGGTACGCTTTCAGTTGGTTCTTGAGATTGGCGTCGAGCATGGCGTTTCGGATTCCGTATTAATGATTATGGTCGGGCACGTCGTGCCGGAGGAGGGCGCGGGCCGCATGCCGCAGCGGCCCGTAGTGTGTCTCGCGCGCCTCGTGCGAGGCGCGCGGCGCGATCGTCAGATCTTGCCGATCAGGTCGAGCGACGGGGTCAGCGTTTCCGCACCCGGCGTCCACTTGGCCGGGCACACTTCACCCGGGTGCGCCGCGATGTATTGCGCAGCCTGCACCTTGCGCAGCAGTTCGCCTGCGTCGCGGCCGATGCCGTTGTCGTGGATTTCGCACAGCTTGATCTCGCCTTCCGGGTTGATCACGAACGTGCCGCGCAGAGCCATCCCTTCTTCCTCGATCAGCACGTCGAAGTTGCGCGACAGCGTGAGCGTCGGGTCGCCGATCATCGGGTACTTGATCTTGCCGATCGTGTCCGACGTGTCGTGCCATGCCTTGTGCGTGAAGTGCGTGTCGGTCGACACGCCGTAGATTTCGACACCCAGCTTCTGGAATTCCGCGTAACGGTCGGCGAGGTCGCCCAGCTCGGTCGGGCAGACGAACGTGAAGTCGGCCGGGTAGAACACGACGACGGACCACTTGCCCTTGAAGTTCTCTTCCGAGACGGGCACGAAATCGCCATTGTGGTAAGCGGTTGCCTTGAACGGCTTGATTTGGGTGTTGATGATCGGCATCTGGAGAATTCCTTTGCTTCAGTGGTGAGTGGAGTGTTGCCAGTATCCGGGTTCACCCTGAGTTTGTGAAATTGCTTGTTTCAATCCGGGGCATCAGGAATTTCTATCTGCTTCCGGCCCTTGATTGGGTGGGGTGTGCGGGGAGGTCATTGAAGCGTGGGTGTGTGGACGAGCGGCAGCCGGGCGGAGATGCGGCGAGAGGGATTGCGTTGAAAGTCCAAAGCCGTGGGGGGAGCCACTCGAGGCGGCGTCGAAGTTTGTTCGGTAGGCGGATGCTGAGGCGCGTTCACCACTCCGAGCGCAAGTCTTCCTGGTTGACGACGTCGCGCCCCTTCCAGAGGCCGAACACATTGTCAGCAAGTGTCCGGTCCTGCTGCGCGATGTAGGCATCGATCGCGTTCCGGATGATCTCGGCGGGGGAACTGCTCCGGCGCGTGGCGATGCGGGTCAACGCGGTATGCTGGTCATCTGATAGATCGACCGGAATTCTGATCATTGCAACCTCCGTGACGGGACGCGGCCATCGTGGCGATCCGGCCGGGCAAGTGCAAGTGCGCGGCGCGACCGATGCGAATGCGGCTTCCCGAATCGGCCGGCTGTCGGAGCGTTATTGTCCCGCTCCGCTCAAATCCCCGCCATCTTCCTCAGCCACTCCGCCAGCCTCCGAGCCCCGTCCGGCATGTCCGCGTCCTCGCGCGTGCACAGGTAGTAATCGCGCCCGTCGTCGAGCGCGTGATCGAACAGCTTCACTAGCTCGCCATTCGCCAGCTCGCGCTCGACCAGCGGCGCGCGCAGCAACGCCGCGCCGAGATCCGCGCGCGCGGCGCTCAGCGTGAGCTGGCCATCCTCGAACATCGGCCCCACCGCATGCGACACATGCTTGACGCCCGCGCCCTGCAGCCAGTTGACCCACGTACTGCGATCCTCGTCGTGCACGAGCGGCGCGCGCGCGAGATCGGCCGGCGTGCGGAACGGCCCGTGGCGTTTCAGGAACGACGGGCTGCACATCGGCACCATCGCGCCCGGCAGCAGCCGCTCGCAACGGTAGCCGGGCCAGTCGCCGGTGCCGAAGCGGATCGACAGGTCCGATGCATCGCTGCGGTAGTTGCGGTGATGCGCGTACAGCACGGTCACGTCGACGTCCGTGTTGTCGGCCAGGAATGCGTGCAGCCGCGGAATGAACCAGCCGATGCCGAGCAGCGGAATCAGGCTGACGGTGATCTGCCGCAGCGACGAACGGTCGCGCACGAAACGCGTCGCGCTGCGCAGCACCGAGAACGCGGCGCTGATCGAGCGGTAGTAGTCGCGGCCTTCGTCGGTGAGCGCGAGCAGCCGGCCCTCGCGCACGGTCAGCGGCGTCTGGATGAACGCTTCGAGCAGTTGCAGCTGATGGCTGACCGCCGACGGCGTGATGTCGAGCTCGCCCGCCGCCGCGGTGACCGACCCGAGACGCGCAAACGCTTCGAACGCACGCACCGCGCGCAGCGGAGGATCGTGCGGCAATTGTTCGATATTTTTCATGTGTCGAATTTTATCGAAAAGTCAGAGTAACCGACAACATGGAAATATCCTGTATTTACAGTGGTGTAGGTTAATGTGTCGGGAACGGCATAAGCATCCAACAATTGGGTATTTGAGGTTTGGGTGATGAATATTTAATATTTTTCATGTTTTGATCCGATTCACCGATCCCCGCACATGAAAATCGCTTTTCTCCACGCCAGCCTCGCAATCTCGGCGGCCGCCCTGGTCGCCTCCGTTCCCGCGTTCGCACAATCCGCGCCGCAGACGATCCTGATCGGTCTCGCCGCGCCGCTCACCGGCCCGTCCGCGCGGATCGGCAAGGACTTGCAGAACGGCGCGCAACTCGCGATCGACGACGCGAATGCAAAGCATCCGACCATCGGCGGCAAGCCGGTCGTCTACAAGCTCGTCGCGGCTGACGACCAGTCCGATCCGCGCACGGCCGTCGCCGTTGCGCAGCAGCTCGTCGACAAGCACGTGATCGGCGTCGTCGGTCACTGGAACACGGGCTGCAGCGTGCCGGCGTCGCGCGTCTACCGCGATGCGGGCATCCCGCAGATCGCGCCGGCGTCCACCGGCCATCAATACACGCAGCAAGGCTATGCGACGGCCTTCCGCATCATGGGTCACGACGATGCGGGCGGCAATTTCACCGGCGCGTATGCGGTGAAGACGCTGAAGGCGAAGCGCATCGCGGTGATCGACGATCGCACGTCGTTCGGCTCGGGGCTCGCCGACCAGTTCATCAAGGGTGTGCAGGCGAACGGCGGCGCGATCGTCGATCGCCAGTACGTGAACGACAAGACGACCGACTTCAGCGGCGTGCTGACCGCGATCAAGGGCAAGCGCGCGGATCTCGTGTTCTTCGGCGGCCTCGATGCGCAGGCCGCACCGATCTCGCGCCGGATGCGCCAGCTCGGCGTGAACGCGCCGCTGCTCGGCGCGGGCGGCTTCGTGAGCCAGACCTTCCTGTCGCTTGCCGGCAAGGACGGCGACGGCGTGACGGCGCTCGAGCCGGGCCTGCCGCTCGACCGGATGCCGGGTGGCAAGGCGTTCGACACGCAATACCAGGCGCGCTTCCGCGCTCCGATCGAGCTGCATGCGCCGTTCGCGTACGACGCGGCGGCCACGCTGATCGCAGCCGCGCAGAAGGCCGGCACGACGCAGCCGGCGAAGCTGGTCGCGGCGGTGCGTGCGATCGACCGGCCCGGCGTGACGGGGCGGATCGCGTTCGACGCCGAAGGCAACCTGAAGGATCCGGCCTTCACGATCTACCAGGTGCGCGGCGGCAAGTGGACCGTCGTCGACGTGCTCGGCGGCTCGCGCACCGCGACCAAGTAAACGACACCGCGCGACACAGCGCGACACAGCGCGACACAGTGATAAAACGACCAAGACGATCCCCATGACCGAAGCCACCCAGACATCCGCCGCCGCACCCGAGGACACGCGCCTCGGGATCCTCGCGCGGCGCCGCATCGAAGCGGAAATCATCAAGCCGATCTACGAGATCATGAAGCGCGAGTTCGGCGCCGAGCGCGCGCAGGCCGTGATCGCGGAAGCCGTGCGCGGCGCGGCGGTCGACGCCGGCCGCACGTTCGCGGCGCAGGAGCCCGGCGGCACGAGCGTGAAATCGTTCGTCGCGCTGCAGGTGCTGTGGGAGAAGGACGATGCGCTCGACGTCGAGGTGCAGCGCGCGGACGACGCGCATTACGATTACGACGTGCATCGCTGCAGCTACGCGGAGATGTATCACGCGATGGGGCTCGGCGAGATCGGCCACCTGCTGAGCTGCGCGCGCGACAGCTATTTCATCCAGGGCTATGCGCCGGACATCGCGCTGACGCGGACGAGCACGATCATGCAGGGCGGCAAGCGCTGCGATTTCCGCTATGCGCTGCAAGCCGCGCCGGAGAACGGCGATGCGTGACGACAACGTAGTGGTTGAGCGTGTGAGCGCGCCGCGCGTCGACGGCGACCGCCTGTGGGCGTCGCTCGACCGGATGGCGCAGATCGGTGCGACGCCGAAGGGCGGCGTCTGTCGTCTTGCGCTGACCGATCTCGATCGCGAATCGCGCGACCTGTTCGTGCAATGGACGCAAGACGCCGGCTGCACGGTGCGCGTGGACCAGATGGGCAACGTGTTCGCGCGCCGCGCGGGGCGCAATCCCGCCGCCGCGCCGGTCATGACCGGCTCGCACGCCGATTCGCAGCCGACGGGCGGCCGCTACGACGGCATCTACGGCGTGCTCGGCGGGCTCGAGGTCGTGCGCGCGCTGAACGACGCGGGCATCGAGACCGAGCGCCCGATCGACGTCGTGATCTGGACCAACGAGGAAGGCTCGCGCTTCGCGCCGGCGATGGTGTCGGCCGGCGTGTTCTCGGGCGTCTATACGCTCGAATACGGACTGTCGCGCACCGACGGCACGGGCAGGACGATCGGCGAGGAGCTGGCGCGGATCGGCTACGCGGGTGCCGAGCCCGTCGGCGGCTATCCGGTGCATGCGGCGTACGAACTGCATATCGAACAGGGCGCGATTCTCGAACGGGCCGGCAAGACGATCGGCGTCGTGACGGCCGGGCAGGGGCAGCGCTGGTACGAGGTGACGCTCACCGGTGTCGACGCGCACGCGGGCACCACGCCGATGGAATTCCGTCGCGATGCGCTGGTGGGCGCCGCGCGGATGATCTCGTTCGTCGAAGTGCTCGGCCGCCGTTACGCGCCGTACGCGCGGGCAACGGTCGGGATGATCGAGGCACGGCCGAACTCGCGTAATACCGTGCCGGGCGGGTGCTTCTTCACGGTCGAATTCCGTCATCCCGACGACGCGGTGCTCGACGAGCTCGACGCTGCGCTGCGCGCGGAACTCGCGCGCGTGGCCGACGAATCGGGCCTCGGTGCGCAGATCGAGCAGATCTTCACGTATGCGCCGATCCCGTTCGCGCCGCGCTGCATCGACACGGTGCGTGATGCGGCCCAGGCGCTCGGGCTGTCGCACATGGATATCGTGTCCGGCGCGGGTCATGACGCATGCTATGTGGCGCGCGTCGCGCCGACGGGGATGATCTTCGTGCCGTGCGTCGACGGGTTGAGCCACAACGAGGCCGAAGCGATTACGCCCGAATGGGCGGCGGCGGGCGCCGACGTGCTGTTGCGCGCGGTGCTGCAGAGCGCGCAGGAAAGCTGAGTCTGAATGTGACGGCGGTGGTCCGGCGGGAGGGTGTTCGCCGGGCCGGACCGGGCCGCGTCGCTTTCCGCCTGACGACGCGAATGTGCGGCTCGCGTCAGCCCGCCGGCGATTGCCGATCGATATACCGGCGCATCACATGGAACGCCATGTCGGTGCGCCCCGGCATCGTGATCGTCGCGTCATCGGCTGCGAAGCCAAGCTTTTCATAGAACCGGTACGCGGTCTCGCGTGCCGTGCACCACACGAGCGCGGCCCCGCGCGCTTCCGCGTGCCGCACGCAAACCTGCACCAGCACGCGCCCGAAGCCCATGCCGCGCACGGCAGGGTGGACGGCCATCCCGCGCAGCCGCCACGCCGGTCGCGCACGATCGTCTTCGCGCAACTCCTCGCAGAGCGACGCAACGGCAACGATGCCCGACGCGTCGCGTACGCCGACATGCAGGGTCGTCGGCGCTTGGTCGCCGGCCAGCGCGCTCGCGTCCAGATCGCCATTCAGCAGGATCATCGCCCGGAGCGGGTGCGTCTGCGCGGCGTCGATCGATTCGATGGTGAACAGCGTGTCGCCTGACGTCATCAACATTCCTTGAGTGCTTCGATTCAACCGCGCGTTACTTGCCGGCCTTGCGCCGCGCCATATAAGCGAGATACGCGACGATCTGGTCGAGTTCGCGGTCGCTCAGCTGATCGGGCGGAAACGCCGGCATGCTGCGGCCCGGCCAGTCGCGCACCGATGCCGGGTTGCGGATATAGCGGCGCAGCGCGGCGGGCTGGAAGTAGTCGACCGGATTCATCGGCGTGTTCAGGTCGGGGCCGGCATGGCTGCTGCCCGCGCCGTCGACGCGGTGGCACGCGAGGCATTGTGTGACGAACAGGTGCTGGCCCGCGCGAGCCGGATCGTTCGCGGGCAGCGCGGCATCGACGGCGAGCGACGGCCAGCGCGCGATCGGCGACGACTCGATCGTGACGCGCACGATCTGGTACGGCCACTGCTCGCCGCGCACCGACGACGCGTCCGGGCCGAGCCAGACCAGGTAGAACGGCCCGGCGCTGACTTTCTTGCCGGGCAGATTCGGCCACGGATGCGCGGGATCCTCGATCGCGAGCCACGGAATGGCGCCGGCCGGCGCGCGGCGGTGCACGAGCTCCAGCGGCAGTTGCGCGGCGAAGCCGTCGGCCGCACGGGTTTCGAGCACGCCGTCGGCCGGCAGCTTGTCGCCGAGCAGGTCGGCGAACGGCACCGCGCGGAACGTCATCGGCCGGCCGTACGCGATGTCGCGCGGCACCTGGATGTCGGTGGCATCGGGGCGCGCGAGCAGCGTCTGCCGGGTGAGGGCGCGGGCCGTGCCGTCCGTCTCGAGTTCGAGCGCGGACTGGGCCGACGCGCGTTGACCGATCAGGCAAACCGTCAGCAGCAAAAGCGAAAACCACCGGCGCTTCAGCATTCGTTCTCCGGGAAAGGGCGTTCCGGCAGCGACAGGAGGAGCAGGCCGCGGCCGATCGAAGGAATCGGGCGACAGTCTATCCGGTACGCGCGGCGCTGGCGACTGCGGCGCGGGAAGGGGGCGGCCGGTCATGACCGGGCAAGCCGCCGGCAGCGCGCCTGGCGGTCGGGCTGCGCGGAGGATGAGGTATTGCGCGGCGGCGTTTGAGCGCGAAAGAGCGGAAGGAGCGAAAGAGGCGAAAGAGGCGAAAGAGGCGAAAGAGGCGAGGCGACGAAGCAACCGGCAAGCCCGGCGCGAGAGCATGCCGGCCCACCGCATTTCCAGCGATCCCGCCCGTTACCCAGCCGCCGTCAATGACTCGAACAAGGCACTTCGCTCTTCGGCATCGGCGTTTCCTGGGCCGGTTCGAAATCGGCTTCGCGCGTGCCCGACGGCGTCAGCGACACGAAATGCATCGCGGTGCCGCGCGCCGGGAACCCGGCGATCCCCGTCGAGCCCCACGGAATCGGCGAGCGCTGCACGCCGCTCACTGAAATGTCCGCCGGCCCGAGCGTCAGCGTCAGCAGCCGCCCGTCGCGGATCGGCACGTACGCATGCGTGCCGGACACCCCGATACCGGATTCGCGCACCGACGCCGGCAGGCAGTCGAGCGTCGCCGTGCGGCGGCCGTCGGGCGCGATCAGCATCGCGACGCCGCGATCGTCCGCCGTCGTCGTGACGACGATGAAGCGGTCGATTTCCGGGACATAAGCCGACGAGTACACGTAGTACTGGATCGCATCGTTCAGCGTCCCCAGCTTGTCCAGCTTCGCCGTGACCGGGTCGAACATCGCGTATTCGAGCGTCGCGTCAGTGCTCCCTTCGATGTACTTCTGCCACACGAGCAGCGCGGTGTGTGGCGAGCCCGCGACGACGGGCCACCACTCGCGGCGGTGCGGCACGACCGCGACATGGTTCAGCACGCGCCCGGCCGCATCGTAGGTTTTCACGTACACGCCGTTGCCGGTGCCGAGGTTGTCGACGCCGCCGCCGTCGATCCAGTCGGTGGAATAGAACACGACGAAGCGGTCGGCCGCCGTGGCGACATGCCCCGAGTGGCCGCCCGATTCGACGTCGTTCGGGTAGGGCTTGATCGGCTTCAGGTCGCGGCGGTAGACGCCGTAGCGCTGGCTGACTTCCTGCGGCGCATTCCAGCCGTCCTCGAACGTGACGAAGATGTCGCCGTGCGCGTTCTGCGCGATCGAAACGGGCTCCTGTGCCTCGGGGCGGCCGATGAACGTATGGACGTGCAGCAGGTGCGGCTTGCCGGGCAGCCATTCGCCGACGAACACGTCATGCGGCCAGTTGCCGT